>JAFLJU010000304.1 GCA_022712835.1 Desulfobacteraceae bacterium | reverse complement strand
ATAAGGTCAACGGCATCAAGACTGTCTAACCCGATGTCTTCGTATAATAAAGCCTCGGGCTTTAAAAGATCCGGGTCAATTTCAAACTCTTCTACCAGCATTTTATTTACAATTTCAATTATTTTATCCATACAAAAACGGTTCCTTTAAATCCATATCTAAAATTAAAAATATTGTCCAAAAATAAAAACAACAGAATTTTGTCCGCTGTTTGAATCGTTTAACCCGCCATTGGAGAGATGGTGGACTCTCAATGATATAAACCAATTTTCATCATCTTTTCTATTAAATTCAAGGCCAATGCCCGCCTGGGGATTAAAATTGAACCGATATGCCTGATCTTTTACACGATAGTCAGTGTAGATCACTCCGATCCCTCCCTCGATGTAAGGCGTGAAGTTTTTTGTTGCAAGGCTCTCCATATAATACATTGCAAACATTTCAATATTTGCGATTAACCTGACACCATCATTCTTCAAATAAGCACCGCCAAGGGCGGCTTCCACTTTAAACCGTAAATTTTTTGGTGCATTATGGAACCAGATTTTATCATAGTCAAATAGCTTGAAAAGAGCGATCTGGGCAAAGAAAGTATTGTCTGACGGATCATAGGTGTACCCGGAATTCAAAGAAATACCCGTAAGCGTTGGGGCGTAATTCTCATTACCCTGTGCCATTGAAAACCTTGGTATCAAACTTAATAAAATGACTATTAAAAATGAAAAGCAAAAGATTTTTCGTACTTTTTTAAAATTCAAATGCAAATCAAACCTATATCAATTTCGGGTGAATAATGATTTTACCATACTCTTTGCCCTGGCCTAATTTTATATAACATATTTTTTTTGAAGCTTGTACTGAATAGGCGGCATCCATGGAACTGTCAGTTGGCGAAAAACAATGTTTGCGATTGAGTATTTTTTTTCCAGACGATAGATCGGACAGACCAGATTGCGCAAAAAAATCATCCGTATCAGGATTGGTTGAGGATCCGGATACAATCAGATCGCAATCTTCAGGAATATTGAGGGTGTCCTTTTCATAATTTCCCATTGTGATCTCTTCAAACCAGCCATATTTTGATCTGCCCTCTTTTTGAGCAGTGATCAGAAAAAAGGCCGCCCCTTCAGAAAAGGAGTATTTTTTTTTGTCTTTTTTTTTATCTTTGGACATCCCATGGATACAATACCCTAAAACATCACAATACTCATCTGTGGTGCCGATTAAAACAGAATCGACATTCCTTTGTTCAATCCACATGGAGGCACTCAATAGAGCAGAAATAAAACTCATATCAAATTGACTGACCGTAAGACTGGGACCTTCTAGGCCATAGCCAATTGAAATATGGGCGGCAGCGGCATTATGAACAGAGTTTGAAAAATGCGTCGGGGAAGCCAGACCATCCCCTTTTTCAATATATGAATCCAGAAAGGCAAAGGTGGTGCTGAGTGCACCATATCCGGAAGCCACAATAACCCCTGTTTCTTTTTTGGCAAAAACAGTTGGGTCGGCATCCTGAATGGCTTTCCCTGCGGCAAGCAACCCCATCCTGGAAAGATGATCTATTCTGCGTAATTTTCCTTTTGACAAATATTGGCTAAGAGGGGTGGTGTCAGCGCAAAGTTTAAAAATCTCATCACCGTCACCTGGCACAGGGTAAGACTGTTCTTTGATTGAACTAAAATCATCGGTATAGGCTTGCCCAAGATCAGACAAGTGGCTGCCATACCCATTAACAATACCGATCCCATGGATAGATAGCTTCAGGACAAACCCTCATCAGATGAAATCTTTTGACGTTCCCTAACAAAATCGGCAAGTGTGTTAATTGATTGCAGTGCGGGTCTGCCTTCTTCAATATTTTTAATTTCAACTCCAAAATAAACCTGTAGCTGTACAACAAGCTCTACAGCATCCAGTGAATCAAGTTCCAAACCTTCTCCAAAAAGAGGGGCATCGTCATCAATTTCATCAGGGGTTATATCTTCAATTTGAAGTTCTTCAATTATCATTTCTTTGAGTTTTCTCTTTAATTCCATAGGATATTTCAGCCTTAATATATTTATAAAAGTTTTGGGTTTATATCATTTAAACAAAGACCTATCAATAGAGTATTATTATTTTAAACAGCAATTTATAGATCTGGAGCTCACGGTTTTTGACAATTCGTTTGTTAGGCTCTATGGAAAAATAAAAGATCTCGCCAATTCTATCTCCACTGGATATTTGGACAACCCTTGACGATATCCCCTTCCTCTGTTAAATCCTAAAACCTAGGAATTTCCAGTTGACTCTATAAAGAGGGAGCAGGCCATGAAGTGTTTTATAAAATATCTTGTAATTCTGGTAAGTGCCTTTATCTGCTTTAATACCGCGAATGCGGCTAAAAAAGAGATCAGCATCATTCATACAAATGATCTTCATTCCCATTTTTTGGGGTTTTCTCCCAATGGGGATTATACGCCTGAAACCGTTATGGATGATGATACCATTGGCGGGTATGCCCGGATCTCAACCATGATCAAACAAATCAAAGCCAAAAGCAATGGCCCGGTTCTGGTACTGGACGGGGGAGATTTTCTCATGGGCTCTTTTTTCCATCTGCTGGCCCGGGAAAAAGCCTTTGAACTGGAGCTGCTGGGAAAAATGGGATACGATGCCGTTACCCTTGGAAATCATGAATTTGATTTAAAACCCAAGGGGCTGGCCCAGATCCTTGATGCGGCCCAAAAACATGACACCCTGCCGGCCATTCTGCTATCCAATATCGTTTTCAGTCAAGAAAGTGCTGAGGATGATTCCCTTGAGCAAGCGTTTTCAAAAGGACTGATCAAGCCTTATACCATTATTGAAAAGGACGGGGTAAAATTTGGTATATTCGGGCTCATGGGACCGGATGCCGCAGAAAAGGCCCCATTTTCAAAACCGGTGACCTTCAGTGACCCTGTGAAAGCTGCACAAAAAATGGTTGCGATCCTCAAGGACAAGGCTGATATTATTATCTGCCTGTCCCATGGCGGGTTGAACCCAAACAAAGAAAAATCAGAAGATGAGCTCCTGGCGCAACAGGTGAGTGGTATTGATGTGATCATCAGTGGTCATACCCACACACGAATGGAAGCCCCGATTACCATAAATAATACCCTGATTGTTCAAACCTGGGAGTATGGTAAGCAGATAGGTCACATCCAGCTGACCCTTGAAAATCAAAAGATCCGGGTGGCAGATTATCAGGCAATCCCCATTGATGACCGTATTTCCGGCGACCCGGCAATTTCCGATCTCATTTCGACCTATGAAGATCAGATTGATCAGGAGATTTTAAAAACCCAGGGATTGTCCTTTCGAAAAATTGTGGCCCAGACCGATTTTGATCTGAAGATTAAAGCGGAAGAATCTCCTTTGGGCAATTTTATAACCGACGCCATCCGTTTTGTCAGAAAACAATCAACAGAGGATTTCAACCCCTTTGCAGATGTTGCCATTATTTCAAACGGGGTGATTCGGGACGATCTTTTAAAGGGAAAAACAAACCGCATCCAAGCCTGTGATCTTTTCAGAGCGCTTCCCCTTGGGATCGGTCTGGACGGGAGCTTGGGATATCCATTGCTATCAATGTATCTGACCCCATTGGAACTAAAAAAGGGGTTTGAAGTACTCACCAGTATTTGTCCTGCAAAAGGATCGGATTACTTTTTACAAATAGCAGGTGCTAAATTCACCTATAACCCCAAGCGGATCATGTTTGACCGGGTAACCGATATCTGGACCGGAGATGAGGAAAACGGGTATAAAAAACTGGACTTTTCCAAGTCAAATAAAACCCTTATCCGGGTGACGGCGGATATTTATAATTCCACCTTTTTAAAAGTCATTGGCGGCTACACC
>JAFLJU010000099.1 GCA_022712835.1 Desulfobacteraceae bacterium | reverse complement strand
TAGAAAGCCAGTATCCTAAGTTTTCTGACAGCCATGGATTTGAGGGACTTACTCGTTCCATTGATCAGAGCCTGGTTTATTTCAGACGGGTGCCCCTGTCCCGGAAATATACCTATGGAAAGGATATATTTAATGCCGGGCACATGATCCGTTCCCTTGAAACCTTTAAGGCCCTCCTGGAAAAAAATCCCTCCCCGGGCGAACTGAATGCCCGAATGAAAAATGAGTTTCTGGTGTACAGGAGTGCCGGCAATGACAAGGGGCAGGTCTTGTTCACCGGCTATTATGAACCCACTTACAAGGGCAGCCTTGAACAAGACAGCATCTACACCCATCCTGTTTTTTCCACTCCGGCAGATCTTGTGAAAATTGATCTTTCTCTTTTTTCAGATAAATACAAAGGTCACAAACGGCTGACGGCAAGGGTCAATTCTGACACGGGCCGGGTGGTTCCATATTATTCCCGGCGCCAGATTAACCAGATATCTAATTTCACGGACCGGGCAGTGCCGGTGGTTTGGCTGGAAAGCCGGGTGGACCGGTTTTTCCTTGAAATCCAGGGATCGGGCCGGGTGGACCTTGAACAGGGGGGGCAGCTTCGGGTTCACTATGCCAGCAGCAACGGCGCTGCCTATCGGTCCGTGGGAAGATACCTGATTAAGAAAAAAGAGATTGCCAAGAAAGATATGTCCATGCAGGCCATCCGGGAATGGCTGGAAAAAAATCCCCATCGCATGGACGAGGTGCTACATCACAATGAAAGTTTTGTCTTTTTTAAAACCGAAAAAGGCGGTCCCTTTGGCAGTATCAGTGTGGAGGTATCCCCCCTGCGCTCCATTGCCACTGACCAAAAGATTTTTCCCAATGGCGCTCTTTGTTTTGCAGAAACGGCTCTTCCTGATCCCAATCTTCTTGAACCCCTGGAAAAATGGAAACCTAAGTCTTTATTTGTTTTAAACCAGGACACAGGTGGTGCCATCAAAGGTCCAGGCCGGGCCGATCTTTTTTGCGGTAACGGGACCTATGCTGAGTTCACGGCAGGCCATATGAACGTCCGGGGTCAATTGTATTTTCTGGTGCTAAAACCCTGATAGCTGTATTTTTTGAAAAATTTAAAAATGGACCGAAAGGTATAAAAGAATTAGGATATAACATGACCTGGATAATTAAAAACGCAAAGCTCCACACAATGGAAGGCCGGGTGTATGAGGCCGCTGCAATTGACGGGGAGATGATCACGAAACTTGGCAGCAACGAATCGATTATGCAACATGTTGGCAACCCTTCCCATGTGATGGATCTGAAGGGAAAATCTGTGGTTCCGGGGTTTATTGACACCCATGTCCATCTGGTGGCCTATGGCTGCTCCCTGAATTCGGTGTCCTTAAACTCTCTTGCATCCCGGAATGAGGTGATAAAGAAATGCAGATGCCATCTTGAGCTAAATCCCTTGAAAGAAGGGGAATGGCTCCATGGGAGGGGGTGGGATCAAAATCTTTTTGAGGATGGTAAATTTTTGTCAAGGCAGGATCTGGATCAGATTTCAACAACTTTACCGATTTTGCTGCTCAGAAATTGCGGGCATGTGGCGGCAGTTAATTCCCTGGCACTTAAATTAACCAGCATCACCCTTGATACGGTCATTGCCGGGGGACAATTTTTAAGGGATGAAAAAAATGAGCTCAATGGTGTCATCACCGAAGCTGCCCTTGAGTGGTTCAAAAAACAAAAAAATACGACCCAGAGCATGCAGGAAATAAAAAAAGCCATTAAAACCGGTATTGACCAACTGCTGTCCCATGGCATCACATCGATTCATTCCGAAGAATCCTATGACCTGGGATATTCCGGAGATTTTATGGATATATACAATCTCTACAGGGAAATGGTCGAAAACCAGGAACTTTTGATGCGGGTTTATCAAAAGGTAGCCCTGGCAAATGAATCGGACATCGATGGTTTCCTTGAAAAAAATATCAAAACAGGGGAGGGCGATCTATACTATCGCATGGGCCCTGTCAAGCAATGGGTGGATGGAACTCTTGGTGCGAGGACGGCTGCCCTTCTTGAGGATTATGCCGATGAGTTGGGCAACAAGGGGATTTATTACTATACCGAAAGCCAATTGTATCAGACCATGGAAAAACTGCACCTGGCAAATATGCAGATCTGTTTGCATACCATTGGAGACGGCTCCCTGGAGATGATTTTGAATCAGTTTGAAACGCTTTTGACCCGGTATCCTAAAAAGGATCATCGGCATAGATTGGTCCATGTTTTTGTGGGCAATAAAACGCAATACCAGCGCATTGCCGCATTGGGATTGAATATCAATACCCAGCCCGTGGCGCTTTCCAGTGATTTGAGCATGCTGGACGACCGTCTGGGAGAAAAAAGAGGCAGCCAAAGTTACGCCTGGAGAACCTTGCTGGATTGTGGTGTCTCGGTAAATTGTGGTTCCGATATCCCGGTGGAAACACCCGATGTTTTCAAGGGAATTTACGCTTTGGTTGAACGAAAAAATGTCGAAACGCCCGGTGCCCCTTCCTATGCTCCTAATGAAAAAATAACCGTTGGGGAAGCCTTGGAAATGTATACAAAAAATGGGGCACAGGCTTCCTTTGAAGAGGATATCAAGGGAAGCATCCGTGAGGGGAAACTGGCGGATCTGGTTGTGCTCAGCGCTAATCCCTATGAGGTTGACGCCGAAACACTTAAAAACATCAAAGTGGAAACTACTATTCTTGGCGGAAAAATCGTTTATCAGCGGGAATCAGGCAATCCACTTTAATTTTTTTGCCAGGGAGTTTTTGCTCGGACCATATTAAAAAAAGACCGACTAAAGGTTATCTGTACCAATAAGTGAATGTTCTTAAGAGACCAATTGATGAGGATGCCAAATGAATTCAACAAAACCCTATGATTTTGATTACATTGTAATTGGTTCTGGTTTTGGTGGCAGTGTGTCCGCCCTGAGACTTTCGGAAAAAGGATATGGGGTCGCTGTGATCGAAAAGGGAAAGGAATGGAAAACAAAAGATTTTCCCAAAACAAATTGGAATATAAAAAAATATCTCTGGATTCCCCAAATCGGCTGTTATGGATATCAAATGATCACCCTTTTCAAGCACGTGATGATTGTCCACGGCAGTGGGGTGGGCGGCGGCAGCTTGGTCTATGCAAACCAGCTTTTGGTTCCCCCGGATGAGGTGTTTGAATCTAAAGAATGGTGCATTCCAGATCCCCGGGAAGCCCTTGCGCCCCATTATGAAACCGCTAGAAAAATGCTGGGGGCAAATGTCAGTCCCCATGTTGGGAAGGCCGATCTATTGTTGAAAGAGGTGGGTATGGAGATGACCGGTAAGGACACCTTCCATAAAAATGATGTGGGGATTTTCTTCGGCACCCCTGAAGAAACCGTTCCAGACCCCTATTTTAATGGCAAAGGACCGGATCGGACCGGATGCACCTTTTGCGGTGCCTGCATGATCGGGTGCCCGGTGGGGGCCAAGAACACCCTGGATAAAAATTACCTTTTTCTTGCCAGGGAAAAGGGTGTAAAAATTATTGCCGAAACACTGGTGACGGGTGTGAGACCGATGGAGCAAGGATATGAGGTGACCACCACAACCACTAGGGGGTTTATTAAAAAGGAAAAGATCTATCGGGTCAAGGGTGTTATCTTTTCCGGCGGTGTTCTGGGGACGGTCAAATTGTTGAGCCAGTGTAAAGATGCGGGACTACTTCCCCATATCTCCGATGAACTGGGCAATTTTGTCCGAACCAATTCCGAAGCCCTCATTGGTGTCCAATCCTTTGATAAAACAAGTGACTGGAACGACCAGATCGCTATTACCTCTGGCATTTACCCGGACAAGACCACTCACATTGAGATTGTCCGCTACAATAAAGGCTCCGATGTATTGCTGAATCTTTTGACCGTCATGGCCGGGGGGGGAGGCAGTGTTCCCCGGGTGATCCGGTATCTGGGCAATATCCTAAGACATCCGCTGCAATTTGCTAAGCTTTTATGGCCCCTGGGCAAAGCGGCCTCCATATCGGTGCTCCTGGTGATGCAAACCGATAAGAATCACCTTAAACTGGGTTATAAAAAACGCTGGTGGCGTCTGGGCGGGAAATCCATCAATTCTGAAATCCCGGAAGGATTTAAAAGATCCCCAAGCTACATCCCCGTTGCCAATGAAACCGCCGAGCGCCTGGCTAAAAAGATGGACGGAATCCCCTTGAGTTCCTTTCCAGAAGTGCTTTTGGACATGTCTACCACCGCCCATATCCTGGGCGGATGCTGCATGGGAGATTCTGCTCAAACCGGGGTGGTGTCGGGCAAGGGTGAATTGTTTGGTTATCCGGGCCTTTATGTGGCGGATGGGTCCGTGGTTTCGGCCAATCTCGGGGTTAATCCGAGTTTGACCATTACCGCATTGTCAGAGCATATCATGTCAAATATACCAGCCAAGAAGGACACCCTATAGAATAAAGCTAGCGCCACTCAATATCCCGGGAGTGGAACATGAGGATGAGACGTTTGCCGGGCAGAAGTTTCAGTGCGTTGGCTTGATCCGGCGAAAAGCTTAGATTCAGGGAAAAATTATCCGCCGCCAGGGTGGTCATGATATGGCCGGAATTCTTTTCCATGAGCATGGCAACGATTTGGGCGGTGATCTGGTTATCATACCCGTTTGCCTGATCCCGTTCAAGGCAGATGTGAATTTTTTCTTTTTGTATCACGGCAAGTTTGTCGGGTTTTCCCCGGGCGGGTAAACGGATATGTTCGCTTGTGTCCCCATCTTTAAGGTGTTTTACGGGGTACTCGGAACAGGACAGGTCGTAGGGCGGGGGAATGATATTTTCCCTGCCTGTTGAAAAAATTTTACCATTGGCAATGGATATTTGCGTGTCACTGCATTCATACAGCCAGGGCAGATCATGGCTGGCAATCAGAAGCGTACAGCCCCAGTCTTTTCTGGCAGCCAGGGAGGCCTTCCGGATCAGGTCTGCACTTTTGGTATCCACACTGGCCACGGGTTCATCCAGGAGCAACACTTCGGGTTTGAGAATGAGGCGGGCGGCCATGGCTACCCGTTGGGCCTCCCCGCCGGAAAGTTCATGCCATTGGCGGTGGGCAAATTCCCCATAGCCAAGTCCCACATTTTCCAAGGCCTCTTCAATCCGGTTTTTAAGGTTACCTAAGTCTTTTCGGATTTTTAACCCATAGGCAATGTTTTCGAAAACCGATCGTTTTAAAAGATAGGGTTTCTGGGTGAGCAGGGTGACCCTGGAACGGACCCGGGGGGATAGGACAAATTCTTTTCGCCCGTTGAAAAAAACCTCTCCCACACTTGGTTTCAGAGCAAAGGCCATGATTTTCAGTAACGTGCTTTTGCCGCTGCCGTTGGGACCGGTCAGTCCGGTGATGGAGCTTTTGGCGATTTGCAACCCATCAATATCCAGTACTTTTTTGTCCCCGTAATAGTGTCGGATCTGGTTTAGTTTATAGGAAATCTGGGTCATTTTTATTGCTTTCGTAAAAAGGAGAGGGAAATGTTAACGGCAAAGGCAATGCCAATGAGGACAAGCCCAAGGGCGATGCCATCGGCAAAAAGTCCCTTGTTGGTTTCAAGGGCAATGGCCGTGGTGATGGTTCTGGTGTGATATTTAATGTTGCCCCCCACCATCATGGAGATTCCCACCTCGGTCAACACCCGGCCATAGGCTGTGACGGCAGCAGCCAGCAGGCCGTATCGGACTTCCCACAAACAGGTTGTGATAATATTTCTTTTGCCGGCTCCCAGGGAAACCAGGGTCAGTTTAAGCTCAGGATCTATATTTTCCACGATGGTGGCGGTGAGGGCGGTTACAATGGGAAAGGCAAGGATGGTCTGGCCAATGGCAATGCCGGTAAGGGTAAATAGCATTCCGAACTGCCCCAGGGGCCCCTGGCTGGAAATAAATGCATAGACCAGAAGCCCCACGGAAACCGTGGGAAGTGCCAGGAGGGTATCTAAAATGGTTCGAAGACCTCTTTTCCATTTGAAATCAAAGTACCCCAGAAGGAATCCGCAGGGCAGACCTGCTCCAAGGGATATCAACATGGAGCAGGTGGATGCCTGCAGTGTTGCAGAAATTGCCGTATAAGTTGAATGATCAAAGTTCACCAGCAACTCAATGGCGCGAATAAAGCCTGCAACAATAAAATCCATAAATTCCTGTAACTACTTTGCGTTGGGGATAAATAATTTTTGATCCAGAAGCCTGAAATCTCCAATGAGCTTCTGAGCCGGGGCCGATCCCATCCAAGCGGAAAATTTTAAGGCAAGATCGTATTTGGCCTTGGGGCAGTTATTCGGGTCAAGGGTCAGCACGCTATATTGATTCAAAAGGATTTTATCTCCTTCCACCAATACTTTCAAGGGGGCATTTCCGCCCTGGCTGTCCTGGTATTTGATATAGGTGCCCCGGTCTGTCATGGTATAGCCATTTTTTTCCTGGGCCA
>JAFLJU010000222.1 GCA_022712835.1 Desulfobacteraceae bacterium | reverse complement strand
CCCGAGGCAGTTGACGGAAGATGAGGCAAGGGATACTGCCAGAAGAGCATATACCAGGAACACTGCCTTAAGCTCCGTGGATATCGGAAAGGCCATTGGAAGGGCAAGACGAACGGTGGATTCTTATATAGCCGATCTTCGGGCTGTGGATCAGGAGGACAAAGACCTGAAGATATTTCGCATGAACCGTCTTGGTATCCCCCAGGACAGGATTGCCGGGCGATTGAGGATGATTCAGAGGACAATTCATAACCATTTAGAAAAAATGGCAACACTGCCGAAACTTCTAAATGCAGATTTGTCCCAGGGATTTACAGTTTCACAGGTGGCGCAAAAGCATGGCTGGACAGAGTCTATGGTATGGTCCCTGGCCCTGGAAGGCAAAGATGACTGTAACAGATTTAAAGAACTTGGCTGGGGTTTAAGAACCTGGGATCAATGGGAATTCAATGCCTGTGATAAAAGATTCGGTGATGAATGGCCCGGCAGGATACCCGCTCAATTGATTGCCCACATTCTTTTTTATTTCTCAAAGCAAAATGACCTGATTCTTGATCCCATGGCAGGAGGCGGTGTGACTCCTGATACCTGTCTGGCTTTAGGCCGCAAGTGCTGGGCCTTTGATATGGAGGACAGGCAGGGTACCCGTCCTGAAATCGAAACCCACACATGGACTCTTTCATCAGGCAAAGGGTTATCCTGGCCGGTAAGCTCAAAGGGTAAGGCTGATCTTGTCATCTTTGATCCGCCATATTTTGACAAAAAAGCTGACGACTATGATAAAAAAAGTATTTCAGGTCTTCCGAGAAAAGAATATCTTGAATTCCTCAAAGCCTTTTTCACCTTTTTGAAAGTTAATACCAAAAAGACCACAAGATTTGCTTTTATCAATGCTGACTGGCGGGATTTCCAGGGCAAACCTGCCAGTGAGGAAACCGGCAAAGGCGCAATCATGATTGACGAGTATCTTAATATCCTTAAAAAGACCGGATGGTACCCCACCCACATCATCCAGGCCCCCATGTCTTCCCAGCGTTTTAGTGCAGGGGTTGTTTCAGCAATGCAGAAAAAAAGGATACTGGGTGTTACAAGCAGATATGTGATCATCTTAAAACAAGATTAGAATTGCACGCTAAAGCTAAGCCAGGTATTCGACTGAACCGGATCAAACCGGTTAAGAATATTTCTCAAAAAGAGACAATGGAACTTCTAAATAAATGCTGAATGACACATGACGGTATGTGGTTTTTTCATTGTTTACAAAAATTGGGGATTGAAAGCAGTGCCGCTTAGCTCTGCGACTTTTGGCATCCGGTTATTTTCAATGTTCATTTTGGTTCTAAACATTATTGTCACCATCCAAATTCTACTTGTTCGTCCGAAGGAAGACTGATCCTTCCCCGATATTGTACACACAGGTTAAAAGTTTTCGATCGGTTACTTTTCCGGGAAATTTCAATAAAAAACATGAAAAGTGCTCGATCGGAAACTTTTCGTTGCGCTTTGCTAGTAAATCTGCTAAAAGTATCTGATCGAAATCTTTTTATATGGGAGAGGTATTGAAATCTTCGTCAAAAATTAATAACCCAAAAGAATTAGGACTATACCTTCTTAAAGAACGTAAAAATCTCAAGTTGACGCAAAAAGAGATTTCTGAGTTTGCTGATGTCGGCCGAAAATTTATTATAGAACTTGAAAAAGGTAAAGAGACTGCTCAAGTTGGGAAAGTCTTTGAATTGTTGAACAGTCTTGGCCTTGAACTCCATCTCATTAAACGTGGAGATAATTGATTTTGGAAACTTTGAATGTTTTTTTTAAACAAATCAGAGTCGGTTCTCTCTCTATAAATGACAGGCGTTTATTTTCATTCCAATATTCGAAGGAATGGTTGATTTCACCGATTGCTTTTCAACTATCTATTTCTTTGCCGCTGCAAGAAGGAATTATCACAGATGATAAAGTGAAATCTTTTTTCTCTAATTTGTTACCTGAATCTGCCGTCAGAAAATTAATCGCAAAACGGCTCGGAATTTCAAATAAAAATGACTTTATGTTTCTCAAGCGTATTGGCGGAGAATGTGCGGGAGCGATAACAATTCAGCCTGAATCAGAAAGACCAGAATCTCCAAATCAATACACGTATCGTTCATTATCTGATGAACAATTAGAAAATATCATAATGCATATCCCCCGGCGCCCCCTGCTTGCAGGCCAAGAGGGGATTCGTATATCACTTGCAGGGGCACAGGAAAAACTGGCTCTTTTCTATAAAGATCCTGTATTTCATATCCCGCTGAATGGCGCTCCAAGCAACTATATTTTAAAACCGGGGATGGCTCATTTTCAGTCTTCCATTCAAAATGAATATTTCTGTATGATGCTTGCAGGCGATCTGGGTCTGAATGTTCCGCCTGTTTCAATTGCTCGAAAAGGGACTCAAGAAGTTCTGTTAATCAAAAGGTATGACAGAACTTTGGATAAGGATGTGCTCAATCGTCTTCACCAGGAAGATTTTTGCCAGGCTTTAGGGCTTTCTCATGAGTTGAAGTATCAGGCAGATGGTGGTCCTGGGTTGCAAGCATGCTTTGATGCCGTCCGGGCATATTCTGCCAATCCGATTAAAGATCTTCAGCAACTGATGCAATGGGTGTTTTTTAATTACTTGATAGGGAATATGGACGCTCACGCAAAAAATTTGTCTTTTATTTATCAAGGAAGACAAATTCGGTTAGCTCCTTTTTATGACTTGATGTGTACGAATATATATGAAGATCTGTCACAAAAGCTGGCAATGAAAATAGGGGGTGAAAACAGACTGGAATGGATTATGGACAGACACTGGAAAAGATTTGGAGAGGAGATAGAGATCAGCCATCCTGTTCTCCAGAAACGATTATCCGAGTTTTGCAATAAATTGGTTAATATAATTGACGTCACTTATACGAATTTCATTGATAGACATGCCCAGAACAACCTAGTGGGAAATATCATCATCGATATCAAGAAAAGAGCAAATAGAACACTTAAACAATTCGATTAGTTTCTAAACAATAACATGCTGACGGGCAAGCCGCAGATGTTATGTGTTCTTTTTAAGGCTAATTTAAAATTAAATGACAAAAATTGAGGGCTGGCCCCGTTAAAATTAGAATTGATAAAAAGTCTATTTTCTATTGAAAAATATTCTCCTTCCTTGAGCATCCTTCCTTTTTTCTTGGTATTCACCAGGATACTTTCCCTGAAGTTTCAACAGCATTGATTTTGATGTCTTTTCTGGATTATCTTCCAACCACCCGCATACCTCATCTGATCCCCCCCAACATTTTTAAATAGGTTTTTTCTTTTTCACCTTTTTGAAAGTTAATACCAAAAAGACCACAAGGTGTTACAAGCAGATATGTGATCATCTCCTGCGACATTTTTCCAGAAGATATATGCCAGTTGCTGCAAACGAATGATGACCTTTTTATTGAACTCCGGATCCGGAATTCCCGATGCATCAAAAGAGAATGGTCGGACCTCACCTCCACTATTCAGAGCAAAGCCCATGGAACACATATCATAACAGGGCAATAGTTTAAAAATATCCCCGTCTATGAATAAGCTTAGGTTACCCAAATGCATGTTGGTATTATGAATTAGCTGGCTGAAATACCATAATTGCCTGGCAATATGAGCATCCTGTTCACGCACCAGCCCCTGATCTCTCAACGTGCCCATCACACGTGCCCAGTTATGGCTGAAGCCAGTAAATTCGTCATCAATTACCTGCAGTGAAATCATTGCGTATCTACCGGATACACCCAAACGGTCAAATCTCTGTGTTTCAAGAAACAGGCGTCCCCCTGCTTCGAGGAATCCGGTCTCGGCAGCAGGACATATATTCTCATCGATGATTTGCGCTGCGTGATACTCGGTTATCAAAATATCACGCCATCTCCTTGCGATTTGTGTGTCATCTTTGGGGGAAAACTTAACAATGACATGGGATTCGTAAAGGCTACTGAACGCGGTAAACTTCGGCTGCTCTCCACCGGCTGATGACCCCGGAATTTCCCCTTTCATAACATCCTCTGCCACCGTTGGATATGATTCCCTTGTCACCCCATAAGGCCGGCGAGACAAAAGCAAGATGGACTGTTCTCCCAGGATAAAATTCCCGGGCAGATCATCGCCGTTAGATATCAGGTATCTCCTGATATGGGAAGTTGTCCACTGCCTTGGATCAGATGGAAAGCCACTTTCTATTTTCCGAGGTAGTGTTTCATTTGCCCCTTGCTGGAAAGTTCAACAATCAACATGCACCGCATTTCACCGATGATGTTGGAAGTTATTATTTACCGAATTAAACACAACAATGGATTCTATTTAATCCGTCCATCTAACGCTGGGTGCATTTCTATTCGGCATTCTATGGTATAAATACTTTGGATATCCCAGCATCATTGTTCCATAATTTGTGATACCCTCTGAAAATCCCAGAGCTTTTTGAAGGGGTTCCCATGACATTGCAGCCCTGTTGAAATATCCATTCCAGCATGATCCCAACCCCAGGGACGGCGCAGAAATATCCAAAAATGTCATGGCTATTTTACAGGCACTATCGGCATAGGGATCTTTGCTTCCTCCGTTCACCAAAACAAGAGCCGGAGCGTTTCTGGAAACGACATCCGTGCCCATTTCCCAGGCAGCCGTCATCATATCAAGATGCATCGCCTTTGCCTGCTCCGGTTTCGACTTGAGCATCGTTTTCATCCAATCGATGACATGGGAACTTAATTCGTTCACCTTTTCTTTTCCATAAATCACCTGCCAGAGAACCGGCTGGGTGTTATGGCCGGAAGGTGCATGGGAAGCAATATGGATCCGTTTTTCAATTTTTTCTTTTTCAACCGTCTTGCGCTTATAATTTCGTATGGATCGCCGGTACCGAAGGAGTTGTTCTGTCTGTTTAACGTCTCAATAAAAAAAGGCTGTTTTCCTTTAGGATAAAGAAAAACAGCCTTTTTAAACGAGCGACTTTAAAAGAACTGGGCTAAATCAGCCTAGAATCTTTCAAAAATAGCTGCTGCACCCATTCCGCCGCCGATACACATGGAAACAATTCCGTATCGTCCTTTAACCTCTTTGAGGTTGGCAAGGCAGGTGGCGGTCAGTTTTGCACCGGTACATCCCAGAGGATGACCCAGGGCAATGGCACCGCCATGATAGTGGCAGCTGCTCCATCGGTTGTCTGGGAAGAGTTGGCAGCGGTCACAGAACCCACGGCTGAAAACACGGTCCGAAGCTTTCCAAGACCTTCAACGGTGGAGGCACGGATACCGTCATCGTGTTCCACAATAAAGGATTCTTTTTTATAGGTGCCGTCTGCCTGGGCTACATATTTATAGGCAGGAGTGGGAACAATTTCCGTAAAAAGCCCAGCATCTCTGGCTGCAACAGCTTTGGCCTGGGAGGCTGCCGCAAATTTGTCCTGGTCTTCCCTGGTTACAATGTTATATCCATAAATCCAAAGAATTTAACATGCCTTACACCCCACTATCCATTTAAATGATGCCCAACAGTATACCGCATATCCTCATCCAGATCATCCGTACCCGACAACCATTTTAAATAATCTTTAGGTATATCCCTGAAAAGCTGCCCTTTATGTTTGCCAAAATAGATCCGGCTCAACAAAACCGGTTTACTTGAGATCTCCATCATTTTATTTTCAACAGCAGCGGGACCTGTATCCTTGCTCATCCTCACAAATAATCTC
>JAFLJU010000657.1 GCA_022712835.1 Desulfobacteraceae bacterium | reverse complement strand
AGGGTGAGGAGCAGCATCAGGGCTCCCAGCCAGAAGACAATCGTACCGGAGGTGAAAATCTGAACATCCTCGTAATAATCCCGTTTCATATCCATGAGCACATTCTCCTGAAGCAACACCGTCAAAGAAACAGGATTTGCCAATGTTAGGAGCATTATCGGAAACCTGCGGTTTATAGAAGATCCAGATCCAATAAAGAAGTTGCCAAACAAAAATTATTGCAATATTGAAATATACATAGCAACCGAAAGGAAGTTGAGTCAAGTGATAAAATGAGTGCCCGCCATTTTATGAACCCAAATCATTTTTGTGCCATGGCCGATATCGATGCCAGGGTCTGAGAGGGCGGAAACTATAATTGCGGATCAACGTAGGTACAGATTGAATTGGGGAAGTTGATGTGTTTGGCCCTTTTGTTTGTCTTTTACCCCCTTTCAAAAATCAAACTGGTCATGGTAAAATGAGAACCGCTCTTTTTCTTTCTCGGCGGCTAAACCGAACTCGTCCGATGTGCAAGCATGGCTGCCGAACCTTGATCTTGGATGATCCCTCAGCCAGGTCACCATTCTTTTTTTTGTCCCCCTTGAAAGCAGGATATCAAAATGGTCATAGATTGTTTCAATCATTTTTATCGGATCTTTAGATATATCTTTGTGAAAAATATCCAGACACTGATCTGCATTCAAATTCTTTTTAAATGAAAGAGCCCGTGCCAGCCCTTTTGCCCAAAGCCTGGGATACCAGTCTGCAATTGCCTGAATATTTGCTTGTCCAGTGGTGAACTGAGTCCAATGATAGGCCATACTGACACCGGAAACCATTGCATCAAAAGGATTTCGATGGGTGAACACGATCTTTGCGTCCGGGTATGTCTCCATCAAATGCTCTAATCCGAACAGATGCATTGGCGCTTTCAGTACCCAGCGATCATTTGGCAGTTTCCACTGCAGCACCTGTAGCAGTAGCCTGTGCCATTGAAAGGCATTTTTCATGTTACATTCACCCACCCAGTTCCCATGAGAAAACAGACTGGAACCAGCACTCCAGCCCATATGAATAAACTCATGGGCCATAAGGTTTTGACACTCGGCTGTGCCGTGAGCCATAAAGTTGATCCCATTGATCCCCCGCAGAACCGGAGCCATTGCAAAAAGTCCTTCCATGCCCTCATGGCAAGTTTGGATTCTTGGATCTATCGATTCCGGGATCAGTTCTGTGGGTGGACAGATGGGACCTGCTGATTCAAAGTTTCTGAGATATCTGGAGGTCGGGTCCATTGCCATCAGAGTATGTAGAATGGTAGTGCCTGAACGTGGCAACCCAACAATAAAGACTGGTTTTTCAACCTTTTCTTCCAGGATATCGGGATGGTTTTTTACAAGCTGGGTAATTTCAAGCCGGTTGATAAGAATCTGTATGATTTGATTTTGAAAATAGCCTGCGGTTCCTTCGGCCAGGTCAAGGTCATTGTTCAACGAATCGATCAGGACCCCCAGGCCTTCTTCAAATGTCTGACCGCCAAAATCTTCCATCCCTGTTTTTTCCATTGCCTGGGTGATAAAGTATTCTGAAGATAATTTAATTCCCATTGGGTTCCTCCTCTTTTTTTAATCTTTCTTTTATGGAAGCGATCCCGCCCATTGAAAATTCAAACACATGGTCAGCCCACGCTTCATAGTTGTTGTCTGCTGAATAGTCCGGGAAAAGCCTGGAAAAAACAGGCCATGCATAACTGTAATAAAACAACTGGCCTGAAACAGATACCAGGCAGTCTCGAATCATATCCTCGGTGGCACCCTCTCCCAAAAGATCACGGAAGATTTTCAGATGCCGCTTGATCCTGGGACGATTGTATTGATCTACAAGATCCTCGATAAAGGGAGATGGCCTTGTCATCTCGTTGATAAAAATCTTTGTGATATCCGAAGTAAATGCATCTTTTTTGTAAAGCATCCTGCAAAAGTTGGTGATCATTTCTTTTAACTGATCCTTGGGTGTTTTCCGGTCCCAATCTCGTAAGTCAAAATTATCATATTCGGAAAAAATAATTTCCAGGATCTCCCGATAAAGCATTTCTTTTGACCCGAAATAATAATTGATGCTGTTAATATTGGCAGCCCCGGCTTCTTTGCAGATTTCTCTTACTGTGGCGTCCCTATATCCTTTTTTTGCGAATACAGTGACGCCTGCATCAAGCAGCCTTTTGCGTGTTGGATTGTCATGTTTTAATGACATTCATGTCTCCTTGTTTTTGATATAATACATATGTATTAAACCAATAATTAATACATATGTATTGATCATGTCAAGTGATTTTTCCAATCACCTGATCAATCAGCAAGGAATCAATTTTCCGGGAGGTTCAAAAAAACGTTTTGCCTTTATGTGAATTAAAGGCAAATACTCAAATGAATGTAAAAAATTAGGGATAATTAGCCCTGAGCCCAGCCTTTTTGGGAAATATGGCGGGTCAGCTTTTATACCATAATCGCTCTCTTTTGAAATTAGAAGCAATCGTATCCTGGTAATCAGAGGTTTCTATAATTTTAGTTCCCATAATTCTTCAGTGAGCTCTTGTCCCCAAATTTCATGGGTTTTTGTGGTTGAAACTTGAAATCCAAATTTTTCATATAAATGGCGGGCGGTGTATAAGTTACCCACTGTCCACAAAAATACTTTTTGGTAATTTTTGCGTTTGCAAAATTCAACCGCTTCATGGAGCAGTTTATTTCCAAGACCAATGCCACCAGCGTTGGGCTCCACCAGAAACCAGCGCAGTTGGGCTATCGACTTTTCTGATTTCACAATTGCAATTGAGCCCACCAAATTTGCTCCGTCTTCGGCAACCCAAAGGTGTTCCTTTTGTGCATCAAAATTCATGGCAAACTCTGCTAAACCTGAGGCCACATAGGCATCAAAGGTTGTATCAAATCCATAATTATTGGAATAAAACACAGCGTGGCGGTAGATAATATAGCCGATATCCCCGGGCCGGTGTGAGCGAAGCGTAAACGTTTTTGATTGAGGTTTTTTTCCTGTAAAGATTTGTTCTATCCTATCCATCGCTTTTACAAGCTGTTCATGTTCCTCGTGTGTTGTATTTGAAAGGGATAATTTAATTTGAAGATTTGACATCTCCTGGAGCTTGGCAATAGCAGAATCGCCTTTTGATGTAAGCGAAATAACTTGTTTGCGAGTGTCTTCAAGAGATTTCTTTTTACGAATTAATCCTTGCTTTTCAAAACGCATTAATAGGCGGCTTAAGGATGCTGGATCAAGATGCAGTTGCTTTGATAATTCCTTTGAAACAAGGTTGGGGGTTTGACCTAGTTCAAATAAGACACGCGCTTCAGCTAAGGAATAGTCACTTTTGAGAAGCTTATTATTCAGTAAACCGAGAACTTGTGTATAAAACCGGTTAAAACGACGTATTCTTTCAACATAACTCAGCTCAATTACCATATTCACCTCCTGAATTTAAAATCTGTTCAGATTAATGATCTCAATTTTGATTTGCGTTGTCAATTGTTTAATTGTTATTAGCAACTATTTATTTGATAAACTCAACTATGCGTATCGTCCTAGATAAAAAGCCGCCATGAAGTCATGGAGAAAAGATGTCTAAAAAAGGTGCTGTTGTAGTTAAGGGAATTTTATAAGGACAACAGATATGGACAATAGATCATGCAACAACAATCAAATGACACTTAGGGCGTCTTTTTAAAATCAATCCAGACGAAATAGAGAGCCCCTACCCTCTTTCATTTTTTCATCCCCCGTAACATACTTGCGACTGCCTGCCCCTGAATTACAATTTTCCCATCCTGATTTTCAATCCAGCTTTTGATAACAATCTCTTCTAGGGTAAGGTCAATTGAAACAATCTCAAACCATGCACATAGCGTGTCTCCGATAAAATGGGATAAATCAGCTTCAGTTATTGTTTTTTGTTAAAGATGCTTTTTGTCCTATTGCAAGATCATTATAAGTTGTCAATTTATCATTCATCTCTTTGGATTTCTCCTCTTTCCGATAAATTTCAAGATCAATAACATCAATGGAGTACAATGAAAAAACAGATCAAAGAGATCCTTTGGTCTATGCAGGGTTCCATCTTTCAGCATTATCATTTTTTCAATCCTATTCCTTGACAATCCCCCGACAAAAATCATAGGTAATCTAAAAATTGGATATTACCGTAATTCAAGAAACTGCGGATCAAAAGTGTTGAATATAAAATGATAGGCAAATAAAAAACCATGAAAATTCTT
>JAFLJU010000680.1 GCA_022712835.1 Desulfobacteraceae bacterium | reverse complement strand
CTGCTAAGGCCTGAAAATTGTTTGATTGAATGATCCCGGGGATTATCAATAAACATATCCTTGTGAATATCGCCCCTCAAATAACCGTTTGAGAAATCCCGGTTAAATACCTTATAAAGCGCACGATTATCCGTGATCAGTTGCTTGCCCTCATAAAAACGATTGAGTTGTTGTTTCCAGCTATCGACCACCGTATATACGTAATCAAACTTCTTTATTCTTCCTTCAATTTTTAAGGAGTCCACCCCGGCATCCGCAAGTTCCCTTAGATCAAAATAGGCTGAATTATCTTTAAGGTTCAGGGGGAAATTTTTACCCTGGGAAGTTGTTTTATACGTGTCGCGGCATGGCTGACTGCATCGGCCTCGGTTTCCCGAGTTCCCGCCCTGGACGGAACTGATATAGCAGATACCTGAAAAACACAGACAATAGGATCCGTGGACAAACACTTCTGTCAGGATGTTTTTTTGATGACCCACCCGGGTTAAGGAGGTTATCTGATCAATATTCAACTCCCTTGAAAGATTCACACGAGTAGCCAGAAGTTTGCTTAAAAATTTTACCTGGCCTTCATTGTGGGTATTGAGCTGGGTAGAGGCATGTATGTCAATCCCCTTAAAATATTTTGATAATAGATAAAACAATCCAAAATCCTGAATAATAACCCCATCGATTCCGGTGTTAACCAATTTGTTCAACATTTTTATAAGGGCTGCAATTTCATTGCCCAGAATAAGGACGTTCAGGGTCAGAAACACCTTGCAATTATGTTTATGGGCAAGATGGATCACCCCGATTAAGGCCTCAAAACTTATATTGGTTGCCCGGTTTCTCGCATTAAATCTATCCAGGCCACAGTAGATAGCGTCTGCCCCTGCTATAATCGCAGCTTTAATGGAATTGATATCCCCACCGGGTGCCAGTAATTCAATTTTTCTTTTCATGGGACTGAGTATACCATAATTGAAATCAATGGTAAGAAAAAAACCTTCCAAAATTCACCTGTTAACCACTCGAACGCCTTTTAAAAAAAAGATTGGAGAAATTGCCCCTGTCTTAAATTCCGGGGTTTGGGATATGGTTAAAAACTGTGGCAAGCTTTGCCAGGGATCTGTTCAAATTATCACGGTTGAAAACTTCCAAGGAAACCACCCCTTCATAGGTGGACAACAATTGAAAGGTAGTTGCAAACAATTCATCGGGGAGCCTGTCCAGACGGGTATGATCCTTGGGTGCCGGGCCGGAAAAATCCACCCCGTGCAGATGGACAACCGGTATTTTCCCCTGAAAAAGTTCAAAGGTGGTTCTCAAATCATGGCCATATTTGAAGTGGTGACCCGCATCAATGCACAGACAAAGATCAAAATCGGTCACCAACGGTTGAAGAAAGCCAGGTGCGTACCAGAGGGTTTCCAGGGAAATTTTACCCGGGTCCGGCAAAAGGGGCACCAGACGCTCCAGGCCACGGTGGGCCCGTTCTTCCCATAAGGCAAGGCCCCCCGTGGTCATGGCCCTGTCCATGGGCAGATGAAGGGTATATGTGGTGGGGGTTAAAGGGGCAAATAAGGCCACCACCTCCAGAAGGATATCTGCTGCCATGGCCTGTTGATCATCTGAAATGTCGGTGAGGTTGATATCTGTGGGCAGATGAATGTTATAAGACAGATCCAGCTCTTTTGACAATTGTTCAAGCACCCTGATATCTTCCCTGGAGGGCAATACCCCCTTGGGGCTGCTTTCAAATACCAGCAGCTCTATCTCGTCAAAGAACCTCCCTATTTTCTGGACATTGGGAATGATATGGTCCGGATAAATAAAGGAGGTGGTTCCCAAACGAAAGGGCCGATCCGGCAATGGGGGGTTCTTCTCATTCATATATATTTCCCTTTTCAGCGGGCTTAATTAAAAAATGGTTTAACCGACTTATTTTAACAGAACGGGTTTAACTGAACTTGTTTAAAAAAACACGCTCACCCCACAGGCCACCAGGGTGGAGATCAGGGCAGAAAGCATCATCAATTCACAGGCCCGGGTGATTCCATGGAGGTCCGGATCATTAAATTGTTCCCCGATATAGGGTTTGTCCACCAGGTTTCCATGGTACACACTGGGACCGCCCATTCGTATCCCTAATGCTCCGGCAAAACTTGCTTCGGGATACCCGGCATTGGGACTTTTGTGACGCCGGCCTTGGGAAATTCCTGTTTTCAGGGCAGACAGACCTCTTTGGGCAGACAATAAAAAGGCGGCAAAAAAGATCACCAAAACCGAAAGCCTGGCCGGTATAAAATTGGCCACATCATCGATCCTTGCAGATGCCCGGCCAAACAGAAGATAGGTCTCATTCTTATATCCCACCATGGAATCCAAGGTATTGATCATTTTATAGGCCACGGCCCCTGGCACCCCGAACAACAGGGCAAAAAACAAAGGCGATAAAAAACCGTCCACAAAATTTTCTGCCACGGTTTCCACGGTGGCCCGGGTGACCGCTGCCGCGTCCAGATTTTGCGTCTCACGCCCCACAATCATGGCCACCTTTTTCCGGGCGGTTTGAATATCCCGGGATTCAAGGGGGCGCGCCACCGCAACCGCCGCCTGGACCAGGCTCGTGGCAGAAAAACAATAAAAAAGGAGCAGCACCTGGACGAAAGTCCCCAACAACGGGTGAATCCAAGTCGTAAGTTTCACCACTCCAAAAGAAAGCGCCCAGGTGGAGACTATCAAAAAGACCGCAAAGAAAAGTCCTGAGAAAAGGGGCTTTGAAACCCAAGCTCTAAACCGGGGTTCAAAAAAAGTGATGGCATTGCCCATGCCCACCACAGGATGGGGCAGCCATCGGGGGTCCCCCACCAAAAAATCCAGGACAAAGGCGGCAAAGATAACGCAGGCAATCTCACCCATGGGCTAAATCCCCAAGGGCCAGAACTTTTTTAATACTGTCAGCCAGGGCCAGGTTAATCTCTCTTGTCTTGAGGGAAAACCGCACAAATTGGTCGGTCAGTCCATGAAAATTTCCACAGTCCCGGATGAGAATTTTATCCCGGCCAATGGCCCGGCAAAAATCAGGGGCGGTCATCTGGTCCAGTTCCGCCAGAATAAAATAGGAAGGCGCATCAAAAAGGTGGATGCCGCTAATTCCTCCAAGGGCCGTCGTAAACACCTGTCTTTCTTGTCTGGTATAGGCCCGGGTCTGTTCATAAAAGGGTTCAATCAATTCGGGATGGGCAAAAATATCGGTAATCACTTCCTGGGCAAGGGAGTTGACACTCCAGGGCTGGTAATGCCCCATCACTTTATCGATCAAGGATCTGGCCCCGCTTAAAAAACCGGTGCGAAGTCCGGGGATTCGGAAAATCTTTGACATGGAAGACAAGACCAGCAGGTTGGGATAATGGGTATCACCCACAAAAGAAATCTCCCGGGCCTTGTCCACAAAAGGCAGATAGGATTCATCCACCACAAAACAAACCCCAGGGTGTTTTTTAATCAAATCAACAATTTTGTCTTTGGGTGTCAAAGCACCGGTGGGATTGTTGGGATTACATAAGAAAACCAGATCGCAGGAAGAGGCCATTCGGGAAACCTGATCCATGTCCCATTGGAAATTTTGCTCTTTTTGGGCCAGACAATGGACAGGATCTATCCTGTGCATACCGCAGGCATCTTTATAATCTGAATAGGTGGGACCGGCAATGAGCACTCGTTTGGCGTTAAGTGCCCTGGGGATGGTATAGATAAAAAAAGTGGTGCCATTACCGGCCATAACAACCTTAGGATCAATGTCATGGTAATGGGCAAACCCCTTGCACATGGAAGCGGCATCCGGTTCCGGCAGAGAATGGATGGCCGAAAGAGTTTCCCTGATAATGGAATGTATCCTATCCGGCGGCCCCAGGGGATTGAGATTGCTGCTCATGTCAATGA
>JAFLJU010000098.1 GCA_022712835.1 Desulfobacteraceae bacterium | reverse complement strand
ATGTGGCAGTGGCAGGAGGATTCTGAAAGGATTGTCCCGAAGATTTCCTATGTGAAGTTATTTGCACCCTGGGGATGGATCATTGGCACCGGGATTTATGTGGAAGATGTCCGGGCACAGATTTTGGCCATTACCCATAAGCTTACCTTGGCCTGTATCGGTATCATGGGAATTGTGTTTTTGCTGTCCGGATATATTATCTGGACTGCGGCAGGTGTCAAAAAAGAACAGCTAAAGGCCCTGGCCCAGTCACGCTTGCGGGAAAAACAGTTGATCCAGGCAGATAAAATGAGTTCCCTGGGAACCCTTGTAGCAGGGGTGGCCCATGAAATTAATAATCCTGCTACCACCCTCATGCTCAATGCGCCGAATCTTACGAAAGCCTGGAATGCCTTTCTCCCGATTCTGGACATCCATTTTAGGGAGAACCCCAGCGTCAGGGTGTGTAACATGAGCTATTTTGAATTGCGAAACCGTATTGAATTGATGCTTTCCGGCATCCAGGACGGGTCTGCCCGGATCAAGCAGATTATCTCCGAACTCAAGGATTTTTCCCGACCCACCGACGCCGGTACAAACCAGGAAATTGATGTGAATGAAATGGTGACAAAATCAATGGATTTGACCGGGGCCATCCTTAAAAAATCCACTGCCAATTTGTCTGTGATCTATGGTCAGGGTCTGCCGTTGATTAAAGGAAATTTCGGGAAACTTCAGCAGGTGATGATCAATCTGCTGGTGAATGCCGGCCAGGCCCTCGAACATTCGGAACAATCCATCCGCGTAATGACGTGTCTAAGTGAGCCGAAAGATTTTTTGATCATTGAAGTGGCAGACACAGGACCCGGTGTGACACCAGAAAATTTAAAAAAGATGACAGAGCCTTTTTTTACCACCCGCAGGGATGAGGGAGGGACGGGCCTTGGGCTGTCTATTTCCGAGAAAATTGTCAGAGCCCATTCCGGTATGCTCAAATTTTATTCTTCCCCGGGTGAGGGGGTGACCGCCAGGATTTTCTTGCCCTGCAATCCTAAATAACATATAGGTATTTACCATGAGGGATTACAAAAAAAACAGTCCAGATGACAGGCCCATTTTCATTGTGGATGATGAACCGGAAATCCTTGTGGCAGTGGATACCACCCTGAGAATGGCAGGGCATGGCAACATCATCACCATCGGGGATTCACGGGATGTGATCCGTATGATGGAACGAAAGATTCCAAGGCTTATCTTGTTGGATCTGAACATGCCCCATATTAATGGGGGGCGTTTGCTCAAGATCATCCGGAAAACCTGGCCCAGGATTCCGGTTATTGTTCTCACCGGTGCCATTGATGTGGACACAGCGGTTCGGTGTATGAAAATCGGTGCCATGGATTATGTGGTCAAGCCCGTGGAGGAAGACCGTCTTCTGGCGGTTGTTAACCTGGCCCTGAACTATGAAAACCTTTCTGAAGCGGATAAAAAAGAACTCCCCAAGGACCTTTTTTCCCAGATCAAGAATCCCGAAGCCTTTCGGCACATCATCACCCAGGACAAGAAAATGCATTCCATTTTCCATTATGTCGAGGCCATTGGGCCTTCATCCCAGCCCGTGATGATTTTTGGGGAAACCGGTGTGGGAAAGGAACTTATCTGCCAGTCCATCCATAGCTTAAGCCAGCGCAAAGGAAAGCTGGTCAAGGTCAATGTGGCGGGGTTGGATGACAATGTGTTTTCAGATACCCTTTTTGGTCATGTGGCCGGTGCCTTTACCGGTGCTGACAAGGCCAGGTCCGGGCTGATTGAGCAGGCCGTCTCCGGCACCCTGTTTTTGGATGAAATCGGAGATCTGGCACTCACTTCCCAGGTCAAACTGCTTCGGCTGCTCCAGGAAGGGGAATATTTACCCCTGGGGTCCGACCAAACTCGCAAATCAGATGTGCGGATACTGGCCTCTACCAACCTGGATCTATGGGCCCTTGAAAAAAAAGGATTGTTCCGTAAAGACCTGATCTACCGTCTGTCCACCCATACCTTGACCTTGCCGCCCTTGGGAGAACGGCTGTTGGATCTGCCCCTGCTCCTGGATCGGTTTGCCTGTCAGGCCGCCATAGAATTGGACAAGCCCATTCCGGATATTCCCAAAAATCTGATAGAACAGATGGAAAACTATCCTTTTAAAGGGAATATCAGAGAACTCAAATCCATGGTTCATGATGCCATTTCCCGGTATAAAAAAGGGCCCTTTACCGCAGAATTGTTCAAGGGATTGAGGGACAGCAGTTTCAAAGCCAAAGAGGTCATATCTGACCTGCCCACCCTCAAAGAAGCCTCCATGGAGTTGGTTGAAAAGGCGCTCAAACAGAGCCGGGGCAATCAGTCTGCTGCTGCTAAAATTCTGGGAATCTCCCAGCAGGCCCTGAGTAAGCGCATCCAGAAGTTAAAATCCGTGGGAAAATAGCCCACAACCAAAGTTGTGTTCACAACTTTGGTTGTGGAGAAGACTTTTCCCTTCTGTTCACTGGGCATCCCCTGGGTAACCTTCTTATTTTTACAACTTTGGTTGTAAAATCCAAGAGGTGTCTGATCTCGCAAAATTCCATAAATCTGCAATAAAAACAATTAGATAGTTCTTATTTTTCCTTCCGGCACAGGGCTTGCTCTTATAGTCAGGGTCAGGCATGGCTTATTGACCCATAACATAAGCCAAGCCTTACCTCATATAAATTAAGGAGAAGAAGATGAATCAGATTAAAAACCTTGGTTGGCGCGTTACATTTGCAGGATTGGGCATTAACCTGGCATTG
This sequence comes from Desulfobacteraceae bacterium, assembly GCA_022712835.1. Next base: position 1,011 of record JAFLJU010000098.1, on the reverse strand, counting down.
GGTATCCTCTATACCTGGAGTATCTTTAAAATGACCATCAAAGAATCAATTCTTGCGGGGGACGGGCTGTACAACTGGAGCCTGTCATCCCTCAATGACCCCTATGCCGTCTGCTGTCTGGTATTTGCATTTGCCATGATTTTGGCTGGCCGGGTCCAGGATAGAACAAGCCCACGGGTGACGGCGGTCATCGGTGGTATTTTGACCGGAGCCGGACTTATTCTCATTGCATTCTCCACGTCCTGGATTGTATGGATCCTGGGATTTGGTGTTCTCATGGGCATGGGGTTGGGTTTTGGCTATGCCTCCGCCACCCCGCCTGCCATTAAATGGTTTCCTCCGGCAAAGACCGGTATGATCGCAGGAATAGTTGTGGCGGGGTTCGGATTGGCCTCGGTCTATATCGCGCCTTTGGGTACTTTTTTAATCGGCAAATTTGGCCTTAGCCAGTCCATGTTTATTTTTGGTGTGGCCTTTTTGTGTGTCGTTTCTTTTCTGGCCCGATTTCTGGTGAACCCGCCCGAAGGCTATGTCCATCCCGATGCCGTATCCAGGACATCTTCAACTGCTCCTGTCAGCCTTGATTATTCACCGGGAGAAATGATGAAAACCGGTACTTTTTATAAACTCTGGGTGATTTTTTGTGTGGGATCTGGAGCAGGGCTCATGATTATCGGCGGTGTTGCCGGTATGGCAAAATCGGGTATGGGGTCCATGGCCTGGGTCGTGGTCGCCCTCATGGCCGTCGGCAATGCATCGGGCCGGGTTGTGGCCGGCATTCTTTCCGATAAAATCGGCCGGGCCAATACCCTGTTTATCATGATGACCGCCCAGGCAATTGTGATTTTTTCGCTTTTGTTTATTACACCGGCTCAGATTGTCCTCCTGGTGATTGCCGCCACCCTGATCGGGTTTAATTACGGGACCAACCTCTCTTTATTTCCCTCGGCCACCAAGGACTTTTTCGGTTTGAAAAATTTTGGAGTCAATTACGGCCTGGTTTTTTCTGCC
>JAFLJU010000460.1 GCA_022712835.1 Desulfobacteraceae bacterium | reverse complement strand
CGGCCTTATTTTTAAAAATCAGATGTCGATTTTCAATACCAAATAGATACAGATCCCTTGTGACCCGGACATCCTGGGTGCAGTATTCAATGATTTTATCCAATCGGCCCTGTTTCCACCATTCAAGGGCCATAAGGCCGTCTGCACTTTTTTGACACCCCAGGGTCTGTTGGGCAAGATGGTCCAGGGAGAGCCGGTACCCCAGAATTTCGTGAACCTTCATGAGAAGGTCCAGGGTGGGAAGTGCGTTAAAATTAAAGTCAGACAGCCCGGACAGCACCTTATAATCGAATCGGATAATGTTAAATCCAATGACCAGATCAAGAGTTTGCAAATGGTGACACAATTGGGGAATCTGGTCTTGGGAAAATGTATGAAATTGATCTGATTGGGAATCATAGAGCACAGCGCAACTGACCCCCATGCGTTCCGCTTTGTTCCACCCCCCGACCTCCTGGGCCGACCGCCGGGTTTCAATGTCCAGAACACCAAATCCTAGGTTAGGCCTGAATCCTTGTTCCAGGTCGGGCTCTCCTACCAGGGTAACGTCCGAGGGTGCCATTGCTTGTATATTGTCCGATTTTTCTGGCGTCAACCGAATGGCTCTATCCGAGGAGCCTTGGAAAGGTTGCTGGGGAAAAGCGTTTTCTATAGTGTCTGAAAGGATCATTTCAAGCATAATTTTAGCAGATAATTTGTCAATGGGCCGGTTCCCGGATCCGCATTTGGGTGAATGGACACAGGCCGGACACCCGGTGTCGCACTGACAGGTATTAATCACCTCATGGGTCCGTTCCAACAGGATTTGAGCCTGATCAAAGGCCTGTTTTGACAAGCCAAGCCCTCCGGGAATCCCATCATAGATGAAAACGGCAGCCCCCCCTGTCTGGGGATGAAAGGGAATGGAAATCCCTCCGATATCATTTCGGTCCGTCATGACTAAAAGGGGCATGATCCCGATGGCTGCATGCTCTATAGCATGAATTCCCCCCATGAAATGGAGCCGGTCATACTCCATTTTCGCCCTTACCCTGTCCGGGATTTCAATCCAGATCCCCTGGGTTTCAAATTCAAGTTTCGGCAGATCCAGGGGCACAATTCCTATGGATTTTTGGGTGGATGTCAATTTCCGGTCGTATCCTGTCACCTGTTCTGTGATCCGAAGGTGTCCGTAACAAACCCGCGTTCCCTTTACCACCCGCGAATCCAGTTGCTCAATAATGGTGGTGGATTTGGAGGAGGTTGCCCGGGTATAATAGGGCAGCTCTTTTCGCTTAGCTGTCACCACTCCTTTTTCATGATCCAGAAGGGTAATGACATAGGATTGCCCGGCATGCAGATACACCGCCCCTTCATGGGTTTCAAAATAGGACCGCTGTTTGTCGATATTCCCGATATTGATCTTTGTATCTTCTAAAAATATGGGAATGGTATTTCCGGTTCCCCGAAGACTTACCTCTCTGTGGGGGAATTTTCTGGCGCTGTACCAGATCCCGCCTTCCCGGCTTCGAAGCAGTTTTCCCTGATATTCCAACGCGGTGACCCCCTTTTGTATCTGTGTATCCCCAAGAAAATCCTCCCCCTGCTTCAGGCTCAGCTCGGCTGCGGCACAGGCCAGGTGCTGCTGTAAAATAATGGGATTGTCCGGGTTGATAATGGCTTTTTCCGGAGGCATGGTAAAAAAAACATCCGGGTGGTTGATAAAATACTGGTCCAGGGCATCTTCATGGGCAATGAGAATCATGGCCGAAGGATTGCCGTCCCGCCCCACCCGTCCTGCTCGCTGCCAGGTGGACATGATCGTTCCCGGATACCCCACCAAAATACACAAATCCAGGTTGCCGATGTCAATCCCCAACTCAAGAGCTGAGGTGGAGACCACGACAAGAAGCTCTCCAGATGTTAGTTTTTTTTCAATCTCCCGCCGTTCCTCTGGCAAAAAACCTGCCCGATAGGCACAAATCTTGTCGGCAAAACCCCGGGCTCTCTGGGATGCCCAGATGGCGATGAGTTCGGTCATCTTTCGGGACTGGGTGTAGACAATGGTGCGAAGCTGTCTTGCCACCGCCGAATGGATCAGGGCAATGGCCGTTTGGGCAGCCCCTTCCAGACCCCGCATCATGATAACATGCTTTTGTCCCCCAGGAGCCCCCTGTTCCTCCACCACCTCAACGGTAAGACCGGTCAGCTTGCGGGCAAGCCAGGCGGGATTGGCAATGGTGGCGGAACAGAAGATAAAGACAGGTTCAGACCCATACAACCGGCAGATTCGCATCAGCCGCCGAAAAACCCAGGCCATGTTGGATCCCATGACCCCTCGATAGGTGTGGACCTCGTCGATGACCACAAATTTTAATTGGGAGAAAAAATCCTCCCAGAGGTGATGGTGAGCAAGCATTGCCAGATGCAGCATCTCGGGGTTTGAGAGCAGCACATGGGGCGGAGACCGCCGGATCTTGGCTTTATGGTAGGCCGTAATATCCCCGTCATAGACGGCGGCCGTCAACTTTGGAGATGCATCGCCCAAATGGGTCTCAGGTTTTATTACCGATTTTAGGTTCTGGGAACCCAAATTCAGGGAACCCGCCAGCGTCAGCAGATGCTGAACCGCTTCCAGCTGATCTCTTGCCAAAGCCTTTAAGGGAAACAGATAAAGAGCCCTTGCCTTGGGATTTTTCAGCAATTGATCCACCACAGGCAGGTTATAAATCAGGCTTTTGCCCGAAGCTGTGGGGGTGGCAATAACGGTGTGAATCCCCCTTTGTATCTTTGTAATGGCTCGTTTCTGGTGAATATACAAATTTGGAATACCCAGGGCCTTAAGCAAAGGGGTAAGATCATGGGACATCTCAAGACCCGGATCTGCAAAGATCGGCGCCCGGGGGGGAATGGTCCTGTGGCAGACAATATCCCCTGCAAACCCTTTATAATTTTTCAGGGATAAAATATACTCGTCAAGGCTCACAAAATACTCTTGCCTAGAGCTGATAAGGTCAGTTCTACCGCCAGTTCCGCCGTTTTATTGGCCACGTCTAAAATGGGGTTCACCTCAACAATATCCATGGAGGCCACCTTGCCGGAATCCGCCAGGGTTTCCATCAGCAAATGGGCCTCACGATAGGAGATCCCTCCTGGCACAGGGGTCCCAACGCCTGGTGCTTCCAAAGGATCCAGCCCGTCCATATCAACGGTTAGATGAATCCGTTTTAAATGGGCAAATCTCATGATGGTCTTATGGGCAACCGATGAAATGCCCTGTTCGTCAATATCCCGCATGGTAAAAACCGTGATGCCGGATTGTTTAAGCCGTTTCTTTTCAGCCGGGTCCAAATCCCGCTGGCCGATGAGGACCACATTCTCAGGACGGACTTTTGCGCCGGGCCGGCCGACATTTACAAGAGAAGGATGGCCTTCCCCAATCAAGGCTGCCAAAGGCATGCCGTGGATATTGCCAGAAGGAGAGGTTTCCGGTGTGTTAAAATCCCCATGGGCATCTATCCAGACAAGGCCAATGGGATCATCTTCCCGGGATACCGCTGAAACCGTTCCCACGGCAATGGAATGATCCCCCCCCAGAAACAAGGGAAAATGCCCCTGCTGGATGGCAGTTTGACCTGCAACATAAATGGCATCACAAATCTGGGTGATTTCATCTAAATATTTGTCTTCGGACAAAGGGATCTTTCCATCGGCATCCCGAATGGGGATCCGGACATCCCCGGTGTCCACTACCACATGGCCAAGGGCTCTTAATCTTGAAATCAATCCGGTATACCGGAGGGCAGCCGGCCCCATGTCCACGCCCCGAAGAAGCTGTCCAAAATCCATGGGTACCCCGATGATGCTGATCTGCCTTGGCATTTTTCCCCTCCATAAAGGTGGTTTCAATTGGTTTAAGTTCGTTTACTTTAAGTTGGTTAACTTTAAGGGTTAATATTGACAGCTCCTATACCATAGAGTATGAAATCTATTCAACAATAAAAGATACCCCCCCATGAAGGGGGTTGGGAGCCAAATATAAATGAAATTAAAACACGAAGTAAGATCACAGCAGACCATTGAGACCATCACCTCTCTTTTGAACGACGGGGTAAAAAAAATATCGGTTATCATCCGGCATTCAGACCGTTTTTTCCCCAAAGAGGCCCGAATGGAACCCTTTATGGGCTTGACCGAAGGGGGAAAAACCTTTGCCCTTGAATTGGGAAAAAACTTGCCTGAAAAGCCAGTGCCCAAACTGTTTTCCTCCACCTTTGGCCGGTGCATTGAAACCGCTTACCTGATAGACAAAGGGTATACCCAGCAGCACAAAGCCTTTGTGGCCCATAATAGCACCAGTGATTTTCTGGCCCCTTTTTACATTAAAAACATTGAAAAGGCCATTCACCTGGTGGAAGCCCAGGGAAGCGAACAATTTATCCGCAACTGGTTCGACCTTAAAATTGATGACGATATCATGGAAAACCCGGAAACAACTTCGGCCATATTAAGCGAATTCATGATCGACCGGCTTAAGCAACTCAATGACCACGAAATCGCGATTTGTGTCTCCCATGACTGGAATATTTTTCCCCTAAAGGAATTCAAGCTGGGGCTATCCCATGAATCAAAGGGAGATGTGGGGTATCTTGACGGAGTGGTTTTCTATGAAAAGGAGAATCAGTATTTTGTAACCTCTTACCAATGCGATCCCCAACCCATTTAAGGATTTACGGCAATCCGGGTTGAATAAATCATGACAATTTTTACACCTGCGCCTTCGTGTTTTCTTTTTCATAGACCTGGTACCTCCTCAGATCTATAATCGGCCTATACCAAAGGCGGGCGTGGTATTGTTTTAAATAGGGGCGGGGTCACACTCTCAACAAAAAAAACTGACAACACAAATACCATAAATAAA
>JAFLJU010000097.1 GCA_022712835.1 Desulfobacteraceae bacterium | reverse complement strand
AGAATATGGGGAATGCCGGGCGTAATGGCGGCGAATATTACACCCCACGACCTTTGATTAAAACCATTGTTAAAGTAGTCTCTCCCAAAATTGGTAATAAGATTTATGACGGTGCGGTTGGTTCTGCGGGTTTCTTGTGTGAAGCCTTTGAATATTTAAAACAAAGCAAAAAATTATCGACTGCTGATACCCAAGCGTTACAGAAAAACACCTTCTACGGTAAAGAAAAAAAATCCCTGGCATACATTATTGGCATTATGAATATGATATTGCACGGGGTTGAAGCCCCCAATATTATCCATACCAATACCCTTGCCGAAAACCTTGCCGACATACAGGAAAAAGACCGTTTTGATGTTATCCTGGCAAATCCCCCCTTTGGTGGAAAAGAAAGAGCTGAAATACAGCAGAACTTTCCCATAAAAACCGGTGAAACAGCTTCTTTGTTTTTACAGCACTTTATCAAAATACTCAAAGCCGGTGGAAAAGCAGTGGTTCTCTTTTTTAAAAAAGGAAGCGCCACCCAAAAAACATGGTTTTACCAGCTGAATCCGGGGAGAAATTTAGGTAAAACCAACCCTTTAAACGAAAAGGATTTAGCCGAATTTGTAAACTTGCAAAAAACACAAGCCGAGAGCGAAAACTCCTGGACGGTCAAGATAAAAGATATTGACCAGACTACTTTTGATCTTTCTGCTAAAAACCCAAATACGCCTGAAGAAGCGCCTTTACGGAAGCCAGAAGAGATTTTGAAAGAGATGAAAGCACTTGATAAAAAGAGTGCTGTTATTTTGAAATCGATCTTGGAGATAATATGAAGAAGGATTGGGAAACAAAAAAACTGAGTGAATTAAGTAAACACAAAAATGCTATAGTTTCAGGCCCTTTTGGTTCAAATCTTAAAGTTTCGGATTATAAAGAATCTGGAATTCCAATTTTAAGATTACAAAATATTGGGAAAAGTTATTTCATTGATAAAAGCATTAAATATATTAATGAAAAAAAAGCAGAAGAATTAAAGTACCATTCCTTCATCTCAGGAGATATTGCACTCGCAAAATTGGGTATTCCAATTGGTAAAACTTGTATTATTCCAAATCACTTTAAATCGGGAATTATAACTGCAGATATTGTTCGAATAAGACCTGACCTAAAAAGAATTGATTATAAATATTTAGAATATTTTTTAAATACGGATTTGTCAGTAGCACAATTAACTGGAAATATTTCTGGTGCGACAAGACCAAGAGTCAATTTATCGGATGTCAGAAACATTGAAATCCCTCTCCCCCCACTCCCCGAGCAAAAATGTATAGTAGCCATTTTAGACAAAGCCTTTGCCACCATAGCCAAAGCAAAAGTCCATGCTGAACAAAATCTCCAAAACGCAAAAGAACTTTTTGATTCTTCACTTTCAAAAGCTGTTATTGGGGAAATCACAAAAAAATGGCGAGAAGAAAATAGTCCAAAGAAAGTAAACGGTGGTTTGGAACTAAAACAGATTCTTTTACAAATCAAAGGAACTGAAAGAAAGAAATCTCGTGGTGAAGGGATTGTCGGAAACGAATTAATAACAAATTTACTTCCAAAAGAATGGGGGGTTACCAACGTAGAATCTCTTTTTAACCTTATTGATTATAGAGGGAAAAACCCACCACGTTCAAATAATGGCTTTCGTTTGATAACCGCTAAAAACATCAAGATGGGCTATCTTTCGGATGAGCCGATTACATTTATTTCAGAAGAAGTTTATAAAAAATGGATGACTCGTGGATTTCCCAAATTGGATGATATTTTTTTTGTAACAGAAGGGCATACAATGGGTTTTGTTGCTTTGAATAATCGAAGTGATAATTTTGCATTAGCTCAGCGTACAATTACTCTGCAACCAGCAGTTCCATTTGATACCAAGTTTCTGTTTTACTTTATGCTGTCTCCCTATTTTCAGAAAATCGTCAAGTTAAATGCGACAGGTGCAGCCGCTGTGGGAATGAAAGGTTCTAGATTTAGAAGTTTACCATTACCTTTTCCAACAATTGCTGAACAAAAAGCCATTGTTAAAAAACTCGATGCCCTATCAGCCAAAACTAAAAAGTTAAAAGACATTTACCAGCAAAAAATAATGAACCTGGAAGAGTTGAAAAAGAGCATTTTACAAAAAGCTTTTAATGGTGAACTAACTTAAAAAAGAGATGCGCCTGTAAACGACAAACAATTGAGAGAATTATTAAATGATCTTGTAAAGCAACTCCATGAAAGTGAATGGATAGAGTTTAAACTCAATTTCCATTCGCCCGAAGAAATCGGTTAACAGATTTCAGCTTTGTCTAATGAGGCATGTAAAGGAAGATGATTTGGAGAGTAAATCAAAAAAATATGCCCGCTATTTGCCATTTTGGGCATAAATCTTATGTGACGGTTATGTGATAGAAAGGATACTTTAACAGGAAACACACTTTATTATCAGCAATATCTTATGTGATGGTTATGTGATGGTTATGTGATGAAAAAGGAAATTACCTGAAATAAAAGTTTTTATAAAGTCTGAGGGCGTTTTTATGAACGAAGCCGAAACAAGAGCAGAATTAATAGAGGACCTGGAAGAGTTGAAAGTTGAAAGGTTAGGCAAATGAATAATTTTCAATTAAAGCGAAGCGTAAAATGAATAAACAAGTCAACCAATCCGAAATCGTCCTCTATGCCACCAAAGATGGCAAAGTAAAAATCGATACAATTTTCCAAAACGATACGATTTGGTTAACTCAGAAAAAAATGGCAGAACTGTTTGATGTGAATATTCCGGCGATATCAAAGCATTTAAGCAATATTTTTGAAGCGGGAGAATTACACAAAGAGGCAACTGTTTCCAAAATGGAAATAGTTCAACAGGAAGGTAGTCGTTCTGTTACACGAAACAAAGATTTCTACAATCTTGACGCTATTATTGCTGTGGGATATCGGGTTAATTCCAAAAAAGCGACCCAATTTAGAATATGGGCAACTCAAGTTTTAAAAGAATATATCATCAAGGGCTTTGCCATGGATGATGAGCGCCTCAAACAAACAGATAAATGGGATTACTTTGATGAGTGGTTGGAGCGGATTCGGGATATCAGGGCTTCGGAAAAGCGATTTTATCAAAAAATCCGTGATATTTACACCACGGCCATAGATTATGATAAAACGTCAGGACAATCACAGATTTTCTTTAAGAAAGTTCAAAACAAGATGCTCTGGGCGACCACAGGAAAAACGGCTGCGGAACTTATTGAAAATCGCAGTAACCCCGATGTGCCAAATATGGGACTGACTTCATGGCGGGGTTCAATTGTGAGAAAGCAGGATGTTGCCATTGCCAAAAATTACCTGAATGCAGATGAAATAAAAGACTTGAATGAAATCGTTACCATGTATCTGGATTATGCAGAAAGACAGGCACGGCAGAGAAAAACCGTTACCATGGCGCAATGGGCAGACAAACTGGATGGTTTTCTTGCCTTCAATGAACAGGAAATATTAACCCATGCCGGAAGGGTAAAGGCGGAAGTTGCCAGTAAAGTTGCCGCCGACCGCTACGAAGATTTTGATCAGAAACGCAAATATGCGGAGGCCCTGGCAGCAGATGAAGATGACTTCAAGCAACTTGAAGAAATAGAAAAGAAACTGCTTGAAAACCGGGGGGAAAGGGATGAATGAAGCCGAAACAAGAGCAGAATTAATAGATCCTAAACTTAAAGCCTGTGGCTGGGGTGTTGTTGCGGGGTCAAAAATCCTGCGGGAACGCAATGTTTGTAAGATTACCGACGGTAGAATACAAGTGGCCGGCGGCAGAAAAAAACCACTTATTGCCGATTATATTCTGGTTTACAAAGGCATTAAGCTTGCGGTTGTTGAAGCGAAAAGTAATGAGTTGGAAGTGGGAGAAGGGGTTGCCCAGGCAAAACAATATGCTGAAAAACTTAATTTAGAAACCACATACGCCACTAACGGAAAGCAGATTTACCAGATCTGTATGAAAACGGGGGCCGAGGCTTTGGTGAATGATTTTCTTTCTCCACAACAGCTTTGGGATAAAACCTATACCGATCAAAATGAGTGGCGGGATAAATTTGCAGAGGTTCCTTTTGAAGATAAAAGCGGAACCTGGCAGTTACGCTACTACCAGGAAATTGCGGTCAAAAACACACTGGAAGCCGTGGCACAAAAAAAAGATAGAGTTTTATTAACCCTTGCCACAGGAACCGGAAAAACAGCCATTGCGTTTCAAATTGCCTGGAAACTGTTTCAAACCCGTTGGAACTTAAATCGGGACGGGCTAAGACGGCCAAGAATTCTGTTTTTAGCCGACCGCAATATATTAGCGGATCAGGCATTTAACGCATTCTCCGCATTTCCGGAAGATGCGATGGTTCGCATAAAACCAAATGAGATTAAGAGAAAAGGAAAAGTACCCACCAACGGCAGCATCTTTTTTACCATTTTTCAGTCATTCATGTCTGAATCCATTGATAATGGGAAATGGGAAATTGGCAATACAAAGAACCATGCCGATTATTTAATGGTGGCAGAGGACCGGGCTGGATATGAAACATCAAATTATAATTTTGGCGAATATCCAAAAGATTATTTCGATTTTATTATTATTGACGAGTGCCACCGTGGTGGAGCCAATGATGAAGGGAACTGGAGAGCTATTTTAAATTATTTTTCTCCTGCTGTTCAGTTGGGGCTTACGGCTACCCCCAAACGACAAGACAATGTAGATACCTATAAATATTTTGGAGACCCTGTTTATATCTATTCACTTAAAGAGGGTATCAACGATGGTTTTCTTACGCCGTTCAAGGTAAAGCGAATCAAAACAACCCTTGACGATTATATCTACGTAAGTGATGACAACATTCTTGAAGGAGAAATTGAAGAAGGCAAACTATACGAGGAAGCCGACTTCAATAAAATCATTGAAATCAAAGCGCGTGAGGCAAAGCGTGTTCAGATTTATATGGACGAAGCCTGTGAGAACGAAAAAACCATCATTTTTTGTGCCACACAAATTCATGCCGCCGCAGTTCGGGAGTTGGTAAATCAAAACAAAAAAAGTAACGCCCCGAACTATTGTGTTCGTGTAACCGCAAACGATGGAGAAAGAGGAGAACAGTTTTTGCGGGAATTTCAAGATAATGAAAAAACAGTCCCGACGGTATTAACCACTTCCCAAAAATTATCAACCGGTGTTGATGCCAGAAATATTCGCAACATAGTTTTAATGCGGCCGGTAAATCAGATTATTGAGTTTAAACAAATAGTGGGAAGAGGTACCCGATTATTTGATGGAAAAGAATTTTTCACCATTTATGATTTTGTAGATGCTTACCAACGGTTTTCAGATCCTGAATGGGATGGAGAGCCGATTGAAGAAGCGGCTTGTTCTGAATGCGGGCAAACCCCCTGTGTTTGTGAAAAAAGGCCCCCTGCCCCTTGCAAAGAGTGTGGTCAACGCCCCTGTGTTTGCGAAAAAGAACCACGACAACCTTGTCAAAAGTGTGGGCAGAGACCTTGTGTCTGTATAAAGAGAGTGAAAATAAAGCTAAGAGATGGAAAAGAGCGTGAAATACAACACATGATCTCTACTTCTTTTTGGAGCGCCGACGGTAAACCGATTTCGGCAGAAGAATTTTTAAATAACCTGTTTGGCGAACTGCCCAACTTTTTCAAAAACGAAGATGAACTACGGATTTTATGGAGTAGCCCAATAACCCGTAAAAGTTTGCTTGATAAATTGGACGAGGCAGGTTTTGGAAAAGAAGAATTAAAGACACTGCAAAAACTGATTGGCGCAGAGAAAAGCGATTTATACGATGTTTTGGAATATGTGTTTAACAGCGACATAAAACCAATAACAAGAGAAGAGCGGGTATCAAGAGCCGAGGCAACAATTTTTGCGTTACTCAACGACAAACAAAAAGAATTCATAGAATTCGTATTGAGTAAATATATAGAAACAGGAGTTGAAGAACTCGACCAGGATAAATTGCCAATCTTGCTGACAAACCAATATCAATCCTTGGAAGATGCCAAAGAGATATTGGGTGATGTAGCGAATATCAGTGCGCTGTTTATAGAATTTCAGCAACATTTGTATCTACAAAAAGTGGCATAAATTAAAGATGACTATCAAGGTGTTGAACACTGACAATTTTCGGGTGACCATTGCCCGATACCAAAACTATAGGGACTTTATAATATTTACTTGCGTTCGCCCTGGATTTTCAGAACTATCACTTGACGAGAACTCTTTTATACGGTTAAAAGAATAAACAATATCCAAAATAACATAGGATATGCGGGCAACCGCATATTACAGATAATCGGAATCGTTCAATTTTTGGTTAGCGGGTTCCTGATCACTTACCATAGGGGAGTTTCATAACAATGAAACGAACACTACTCACCGTATTCACACTGGGTTTCGTCCCTGTCTTTGGTGGCCAGGCAGCAGGACTGGAAGTGTTATTTACCCGCATGGGAAAAGATAACAAGTAGGATGGGATTGATACAAAAAGGATATTAAAAAATATTTTCACAACGTCGTAACATAAATTTTTTTCAGGGAGTGATGATGAAACCAACAATAATTATCGGTATGATTCTATTGACGATTGCTCTGGCTGCAAATACCGCCATGGCCCTTAGGTGCAAAAATCTTTTTGTGGAACCGGGTGTCTCCAGTATTGAAATCCT
>JAFLJU010000679.1 GCA_022712835.1 Desulfobacteraceae bacterium | reverse complement strand
ACTTATGATGATCATGTAACCATGATCAGGGCTGCAAAACACTTACACAAAAAATTTGATGCAATTCTACATATTGGAGGAGAAAGATTTTCTTTAAGCCATTTTGATTCATTTGGCAATTATTTGGGTGCAAAACACAATACATCCTGTGCCGCAGGAACAGGCAGTTTTCTGGACCAGCAGGCCAGACGCCTGAATTTATTCGGATCACAGGATATCAGTGAAAAGGCATTGCAAAATGAAAAAGAGATTCCGGATATAGCAACACGATGTGCTGTTTTTGCCAAAACAGACCTGATCCATGCCCAGCAGGAAGGGTATGATATAAAACAAATTTGTGACGGGCTTTGTAAAGGCCTTGCAAAGAATATTACCAATACATTGTTTAAGACTAGTCTCGTTGATAATAAGATTCTTTTTTGTGGCGGTGTCTCCCTCAATAATTGTGTTAAGAATCATCTTGAAGAAATTACGGAGCACAAATTTTTTATTGATGAATATGCTCTGCTTTATGGTGCTGTTGGTGCGGCATTATCTTTATTGGATGAGCAGGAAAATAAAGCCATTGAACCTGAAGTATTCTTAACTATCAATGATATTTTTATTGAATCAAAAAAGCATGACGCAATTTTATATCCCGAGCTTGAACTAAAGCTTTCCGATTATCCTGATTTTGAAAGTTTTGATTCATATGTTTTTGAAGATGTTGAAACCGATATCTATGTCGATCCGGCAAGCCTTAATATAAATTACGGCTTTATCGGGCTTGATGTGGGTTCAACCAGTACAAAAAGCATTATTATAGATGAAAATGGAATTCCTGTTGCAGGTTTTTACACAAAGACTGCTTCACGTCCTGTTCAGGCTGTCCAGAAGCTATTTAAGGCTTGTGATAATTTTTTTGATAAATATGATATTAAAATGGAGATCAAAGGGTGCGGAACCACAGGTTCAGGAAGAAGAATCAGTGCTAAAATAATTGGCGCGGATATCGAGCCCGATGAGATTACAGCCCATGCAACCGCAGCCGTTAATCTAAATAAAGATGTTGATACTATTATTGAAATTGGGGGACAGGATGCAAAATTCACCCTTTTAAAAGACGGAATGGTGACATCTTCAGTTATGAATACCGTCTGTGCCGCAGGTACCGGAAGTTTTATCGAGGAACAGGCTCTTAAACTCTCCTGCACTCTTTCTGAATATTCATCCCGTGCTGAATCTGTGAAATCTCCGGTTTCCAGCGATCGATGCACTGTATTTATGGAACGTGATATTAATCATTATTTTGCCGAAGGTTTTCAAAAGAACGAAATTCTTGCATCTGTACTTCACTCTGTCCGGGATAATTATCTGACCAAGGTGGCAAATATTGGAAAAATCGGCAATTGTATACTTTTCCAGGGAGCCACTGCAAAAAACAGGGCGCTTATCGCTGCATTCGAACAAAAACTTGAAAAGCCCATACATGTTTCCAGATTTTGTCATTTAACAGGTGCGCTTGGAGTTGCTCTTCTGGCCATGGAGCAAAAACTGGACAAAAGCCAATTTCGGGGGTTTCAACTCTGGAAGAATAAAATTCCGGTACGAAAAGAAACCTGTGAATTGTGTACCAACCACTGCAAGCTTACAATTGCAGATATTGAAAATGATACAATTGCATATGGTTTTTTATGCGGCAGGGATTATCAGACCCAGAAAATGATTCCCAAGAAAAAAGAATATGATCTTTTAAAACTTCGAAGCAAAATTGTAAATAAACCTGAAACTATAAAAATTAAGCATGATTTTACCATTGGTATTCCAGCGGCTCTTCATGTGTTTGAAGACCTTGATTTATGGCAGCACTTTTTTGCCAGTCTCGGAATCAAAACAATTTCAAGTAAATCTCTCAAAGATCCTGTAAAATTAGGTAAAATTACAGCAAATGCAGAGTTTTGCGCGCCTGTGGTCTCGTTGCATGGTCATGTGGCGCACCTTATGAAAAAGGCAGATTACTTGTTCATGCCTTTTTATTTTGAAGAAAAGTCCGAAACAAAGGACGCAAGACGCCAGCATTGTTATTATACTCAGTTTGCCCCTTCATTATTTTCCTGTATGGGCTCATATGATGAAAAAAGAATTCTAACTCCTACGATTAAGTACCTATATACTAGTTTTCATACAAAGCTTGAATTGTATAAAATGCTCAAGCAGATTTCATCTGATTTTCTTTTTTCTCTTTTTGATATTTCCTCTGCCTATGATAAGGCCTTGGCGTTTAAAGAAGAAAATTCTCTAAAATTAAAAGAACTTTTTATTGAACATAATCAAAAAGATTCAAAAGTTAAGGCTGTTTTACTGGGAAGGCCTTATACCATTCTTTCAAAAAGTATGAACAACAATATTCCAGGGATTTTTGAAAATCTTGGCGTTAAAACTTTTTCCCATGATATGCTGGATTATAACGGACAGGACTTTTCCCAGATTGAGCCTTTGCTGAAAGAAATTCACTGGAAACATACGGCAGAACTTTTAAGAGCAGCTTTTATTGCAGCAACAAGTGATGATCTTTATCCTGTTTATATAAGCTCTTTTAAATGTGCACCTGATTCTTTCGGGGTCGATTATTTTAAACAGATAATGGAACATTTTAACAAACCATATCTTGTGCTGGAACTTGATGAACATGATTCAAGCGTTGGATATGAAACCCGTGTGGAAGCAGCGGTAAGAGCTTTTACCAATCATCATAATTTAAAGGCTGAAAAAACAAAAAAAAGCATTGCTCATATAAATCCTTCATTTTTAAAGGAGATGGGCAACAAAACCGTAATATTTCCGAATTGGGATTTTTGTTGCTGCAGTCTACTTGTGGCAACATTAAGAAATCAAGGTTATGATGCAATTTTAATGGAGGAAACAAAGGATACTCTTAAAAAGAGTATGCTTACCAATACCGGCCAATGTATTCCTTTAAATGCAATGGCGGCAGGTTTTATTCACACGGTGAATAAAAACAATCTTGATCCGGCCACTTGTGTTTTATGGCTTAATCCTTCAGAAATTGCCTGTAATATTAAGATGTATCCCCATCATATTAGACATATATTACAAAAAGCGAAAAACGGTTTTGAATTATCCGGAATTTATAAAGGACAACTTACATTTTTTGATATTTCCTTTAAGGCTTCAACAAATGCTTATTTTGCATACATGTTTGGAGGCCTTTTAAGAAGCATAGGGTGTAAAATAAGACCCTA
>JAFLJU010000207.1 GCA_022712835.1 Desulfobacteraceae bacterium | reverse complement strand
TTAGAAGAGCGTTTTATCGATTGTTGCACGCAAGCCTTTATTTTATCCTATTTCTCCATTTGCAACAAATCGATAAAATGTAAGAACTGAATGATATGTTGGGATAGGATAATGCTATGGGGATTGAATAATTTTTCTTTGATCCATTTATTTTACGGAGAGTTTAAAAAATCGAAAATCATGTGAGAAGAAGGCCATTTTTCACCTTCGGTATTAATTTGGTTCACGTTCAAACGTCTTTTTTTAATGATGGTGTCCCTTCTGTTGTTGATTTTGGCATAGCGATCCGGTATCGCTTGAACTGCGATCTTGTCTTGTTCCTCAATTTTAGCTTCAATCATGAAGAATTTAAAAATTGATTGGGCAATTCTTTGATGATAGTCATTTTTCCTTTTTTACACTTGGGGCAGCATAATATATCATGGCCTGTCAATCGCAACATCATTTCAAGGACTGTTTCGTTTTTCTTCTGTGGCGATATTGTATGAGGGTCAATTAGTTGTCGGATAAGCCGGATTGACTGCTTTTTGTTTCTGTGTGATAAAAATCCAAAATATCGAATCTTCATAAAATTATGTGGAAGTACATGAAGCAGGAACCTTCGAATAAATTCGTGGCCAGACACAGTCAATGTTTTTATCGTGTCATTATCTGTCCTGTCTTTATATTCAAAGTTGACGTTGCCATTCTCAACGGATTTAATCCGGTTGTTTGATATGGCCACCCTGTGGGTATACCTGCCAAGATATTCAAGTACCTGCTCAGGTCCGGCGAATGGGCGTTTGGCATAGGTATGCCATTTTACCTTAAAAAGTGACTGAACAAGAGTTTGAAATTCATTCTTGGATTTATATATTGCAATTTTACCTGGCAAAAATAGATCATCGTTTAGATACGCTTTTTCCAAAAGCCCAAGATATCGTTTCTTAAATTCTTTTGACAGAGACTGCACTCTGAACAGAAAGGAACTTTTTGAAGCAATCCACCGTTTTTTATCAAATGAGAGAGCACCACCAGTAACAAGGCAATGGATATGAAAATGATCAGTAAGTTTTTGTGACCAGGTATGAAGGATACATATAAATCCAACTTGTCCTTGAACTCTCCACTGGGGATCTTTTGCAAACGCTTGTAGGGTCAGGTTTACAGCAGCGAAAATGTTATTCAGCATAACTTTTGGATTGCTCAATATGATGGGATTGAGCTTATGTGGTACGGTAAAGACCATATGAAAATAATTACAAGGCAGCAAATCAGCCTTTCGATCATTAAGCCATTTTTCCTTAACCATGGTCTGGCATTTAGGGCAATGTCTGTCCCTGCATGAGTTATACGCAATCCGTTCAAAATCGCATTGATCACATTGTTCGACATGGCCGCCTAACTGTGCTGTTCGGCAAACTGAGATATGATTCATGACCTTAAGTTTTTTGTAAGAAAGAATATTCTGTTTTTGATACTCTCTGCCGTAGAGACGAAAAATATCTGCAACTTCACATGAGGTCTTCATTCTTGTCCCTCCGGATCCTCATACATGGAATCAAGAGGGCTTTTAAATTCTGTGATCCTTTGTTGAACCAGGTGAAGATAAATGAGGGTGGTTTTTATGGAGGAATGACCAAGAAGTTGTTTGATGGTAAAAAGATTTGTTCCCTGGGAAAGAAGATGGGTTGCGAAGCTGTGCCTGAGGGTATGCATCCCCCGGCCTCTTTTTATGCCGGCTTTTTTTTTGCTTTGATAAAAGCACCCCTGGCGGCTGAATAACCAATATGGTTTTCCTTGTTATAACCAGAAAAAATCCACTTGCCGGGTTTATATTTTTGCCAGTATAGCCTGAGTTCATCAAGCAGGTGCTTTGATAAAACAGTATAACGATCTTTTTTGCCTTTACCCTGTTCTATTCTGATCATCATTCTGGAAGGATCACTTTCAATATGTCTGGGCTCAAGTTTTACGACTTCACTGATTCTAAGACCGGCACTGTATACAGTCTTGAGCAACACCCGATGTTTTAGGTTGGCAGTACATTCAAATAATCTTTTTACTTCTTCTATGCTTAATATATTGGGAAGTTTTTTGATCCTTGGAGATGGGGGTAATTTAAGTCTTGTCTCATCCCATTGAAGAACCTTTTTATAAAAACATGAAATCCCAGCTAAATGAACATTGCAGGTTCCCCATGATAATTTACATTCTTGAAAAAGATAAAGCAGATAATCTTGAATCTGATCATTAGAAATTAGGTCTGGGGGCTTATTGTGATATTTTGCAAGTCTTTCAACAGAGGCCATATAATTTTTTATGGTGTAATGTGAAAAACGGTGTAGAACCATGTGGTTCATAAATTGAATCCTAAGACTTTTGCTCATTGCAATACCTCCTTGATAAAAATCGATAAACCTTATCCTTACGGATAGATAGAAGATATTGTAACCCTATTTTGTTTAAAATGGAAATTGAGGTTTTTCAAGAGATACCGAATTCTTCGTATCGGCAGTCTCAAATTCAAAAAGTTTCTTTTTTATAGCACCGAAGCCATAGGAGATAAGGGGGGCGGAGCCCAATGCAACATTTATGACAGGCGTTTCCTTTGCGCTTTTTGCAAATGACATGACTGGCGGAAATGTTGCGGGCTTTCCGCCCCCCGCTCTCCGGGAATCATGCCCAAAAACTTTGGAAAAACAGTTTTCTAAATGCCTTTGAAATTTTATGCTACTTTAAAATATGCCGAGGCTGCTTCCGCGAAGCGGTTCAGTTCTTATTAATAGACCTCAGTTTTTCTGAATCGCAGCCCCATACTACATATTGTGGGCGGGACAAATTATCATTTGATACCTAATATGGGTATTCGGTCATCCTTCAAACAAACATGTTCAATCAGGTCCGTGAATTCTTTCCCACTATTGGTTGATCTACTGGATTCATATTTCAAGGAGCAAGAACCAGATCTATCATGGATCTGATCAATAATTAATACCCCGTGACCGAATATTTTTTTTTAAAAAGTTGTATTATGGATAAAAAATTTGGTATACTAAGAAGTTATCTATATTGAAATTGTACGATTG
>JAFLJU010000347.1 GCA_022712835.1 Desulfobacteraceae bacterium | reverse complement strand
AAGAATATTGGACGATAACAGCCGATCTTTTGGCCCAGGATCCTCCCCCCTTTAATGCGGCCTTGGTAAAAATCGATGACAAAAAAGCCAAGGTGATCAACGAACAACAAGCAATGGGGATTCTGACAGATCTTAAAACTGCTGATTTTGTTGTTGACCATATAAAGAAAAAAACCATTAAACGGAATCCTCAACCCCCTTTTATTACCAGTAAACTTCAGCAGGATGCCATCAACCGACTTCGATTTTCTGCAAAAAAAACCATGGTGGTAGCCCAGCAACTCTATGAAGGGGTTGAAATCGGTTTAGACGGACCCGAAGGGTTGATCACCTACATGCGTACTGATTCCATCCGGATTTCACCGGATGCCGCCCAGGAAACCCTTGAGTTTATTGCCAAGGACTATGGAAAAGAATATGCAGAGGATCAGCCCCGGGTTTTCAAAAATAAAAACAAGGTTCAGGATGCCCATGAGGCGATCCGGCCAACATCGGTATTGAATACCCCCAAAAAACTGGCTTCTTTTTTAAACGAGGACCAACTAAAGCTCTACGAGCTGATATGGAAACGATTTGTCGCCTCCCAGATGACCCAGGCCCAAATTGATCAAAAATCGATCATGATACGGGCGACGGACACCTATACTTTCTCTGTGAGCGGTTCCACTGTTCGATTCCCGGGATTTACGATATTGTATGCACCTGAGGAAAAAACAACAGAAACAGATATCCAGTCATTACCCGCCGTTGAAGAGGGAGATGTTCTCAAAACCAAGGAAATTTTTCCCAAACAACATTTCACAAAACCGCCTCCACGGTTTTCAGAAGCCTCCCTTGTCAAAGAACTTGAGAAAAACGGTATCGGAAGACCCAGTACCTATGCGTCTATTCTTAGTGTCATCCGGGACAAGGGATATGTGGACCTGGAAAAACGCTATTTTCTCCCCAGTGAACTGGGATTTATTGTGAATGATCTTCTCGTCGACTCCTTCCCAACCCTTCTGGACATTTCCTTTACCGCCCAGATGGAAACCTTTCTGGATGATGTGGAAAGCGGTAAGCTAAAAGAAGTTCAGCTTTTAACAGATTTTTACCAAAGTTTTAAAAAAACCCTGGATGATGCTAGTGAGAACATGGTCAGTGTCAAAGGGGTTGGGGTTGCAACCGGTATTAAATGTCCCTTGTGTCAAAGTGATGTAAATATCAAGATTGGTCGGAATGGCCATTTCCTTGCCTGTACCGGATATCCGGAATGTTCTTTTACCAGCAATTACATTCGGGATGAAAAGGGCAATATTTCCATAGTAGAAAAATTTGAAGACAATACCCCGGTGAAAGACTGCCCCATGTGCAAGGAACCCATGATTCAAAAAGAAGGGAGATTTGGTCTATTTTTGGCCTGTACCGGGTTTCCCGAGTGTAAACATACCGAGTCCGTGGCCCAAGAAAATTCTGCCACAGATACTGGGGTGAAGTGTTTTGAACCCGGATGTGAGGGGACCATTGTTGAAAAGAAATCCAAACGAGGTAAAATTTTTTACGGTTGCTCCAAATACCCGGACTGCACCTTTGCCTCCTGGGACAGGCCAGTGAATAAAAAATGTCCGGAGTGTGATGCTCTGTTCCTCGTTGAAAAAGAGAATAAACGGGAAGGCAAATTTTTAAAATGCTCCAACAAAGGTTGTACGCATAAAGAGAAAGCAATCGTACCTGATAGTGAAGCGCCTAACGGTGAAGAACCGAATGCTGAAGAGCCTAACAGCGAAGAATAGGCGTATTTTTAAAAGTTAATCCTTTGGGCGGGACCAGTTTTTCAAAGCTGCAAAAACCAGGTCCCGTTTGATGGGTTTGGTCAGAAAGTCATCCATGCCCGATTCAAGGCATTTTTGTTTAAACTCATTCAATACATTGGCGGTCAGTGCAAGGATGGGAATTCGTGTTCCGGATTTGAACTGTGCCTCATGGGATCGAATCTGTCGGGTGGCTTCCATTCCATCCATTACCGGCATATTAATGTCCATTAATATCAGGTCGTAGCCTTCCTTGGTATTTTGGAACAATTCAAGGGCTTGTTTCCCGTTTTCTGCAATTTGAACCGTATATCCGGCCTTACCCAACATCAGGCTGGTCATTTTCTGGTTAACTGGATTGTCTTCGACCAGCAGGATGGACACGGCATATTTTTGATGTTCTGCAAGGGAATGGACGGTCAATAATTCGCTTGATTCAGGCGTTTTTTCTTTGCCAGGAAAATTTTCCATTCCCATGACATATCCTGCCATTTCCAAAAGACGCTTCTTGCGCATGGGTTTGGATAAAAATCCCTTAAACCCTGATTGTTCAAACACCTTTGCAATCCCGGGGAAGGGAACGGAACAAGCAATCCATCCAAAAGGGAACTCTTTGGGCAAGAGTGTCTTCAAAAGGGTCAAATGCTCTGGCGAACTTGATTTTATTGATTTCCCGAAATCGATAATTCCCAAATCAAAAAGCCTAGCGGCCGGGGTGGCTAAAAACCTGGGAAGCGTGTCCCAGGGTTCTTGATGTACAAGCATACCCGCTCGCATCAATTCATGGTTCAGAAGATCAAAGGTCTCTTGCGTTGTGGTGCTGACAAGAATCTGCTTTCCTTCCAGACCAACCGGTCTGATCCGGTCACTTTTTCTAATTTCCCCTTTGGCCAGACAGGCCGTAAAATAAAATACAGAGCCTTTGTCTTTCTGGGATTTCACCCATAAATCCCCTTTCATCTGCCGGGCAATATTTTTACTGATGGCAAGCCCAAGACCGGTCCCCCCAGAACGGTTTGTAATATCCTCTTCCGACTGAACAAAGGGTTTAAAAACACTTTCCTGTTCCGACAAAGAAATACCGATACCGGTATCGGAAACGCTGGTCAAAAGCTTAACGGTCTCACCCTCTATTTCTTGTGAATCAAGCGCTAGGGTAATGGATCCTGCCTGGGTGAACTTGACGGCATTTCCCAAAAGGTTCAACAACACCTGGCGAAATCTATGGGGATCTCCCTTGACCCTTCCCGGAACCGTGTCGGAAATAGAACAGCGCAATTCGATTTTTAATTCATCTACCTGGGGCCTGATCACATCAATCGTATCAAAACACAACACTTCCGGATCAAAATCCATGGATTCCAGGGAAAGCTTGCCCGATTCCACCTTGGAAAAATCTAAAATATCATTGACAACAGACAACAGGGTATCACAGGAAAGTCGTGCATTTTTCAAAAAAGAGGTTTGTTCCTTATTTAATGGGGTATCCATTAACATATCCGAATACCCCACAATCCCGTTTAAGGGGGTTCTTATCTCATGGCTCATGGAAGCCAAAAAAAATGTCTTGGCCCTGGAGGCCTCTTTGGCCGCAGCGGCTAATTCATTGGCCCTTTCAATGGCAATACACAATTGTTGGTTAGTCTGTTGCAGGTTGATCAGAGTGGTTTTTTCTCTGGCAATCCGCGCAATCTTTGCCAGGGTGGAGCTGATATTAAAGGGCTTGGTCATATAATCCGAGGCACCGGCATCCATAATCTCTGAATAGGAATAATCCGATGCATACCCGGTCATGATAATAAAATCGATGGCGGGAAACAGGGATTTAACTTCTTTGAGCAAGGAAATTCCATCCATTCCGGGCATAGAAATATCAGAGATGACCAGATCAAAGGGAAAGGATTGCTGGGACTTAATCATCTCCAGAGCAGATGTTGCATCCCTGGCCTGGTCACAGGAATACCCTTCCCTGGAAAGCGCCTTGATCAAAAGCAAACGAAGACTGCTTTCATCGTCCACGATTAATATCTTCTGGACAGAGGAGTTTATTTGTTTTGAATCAGGCATTCACCCTTTCGACATATTCCCGAGTTCTGGTATCAATTTTAACCATTTGTCCTTGATCAATAAAGGGGGGAACCTGAACTTCAATTCCGGTTTCAAGGGTGGCAGGTTTTGTGCTCCCCGTTGCAGTATCCCCTTTTGCCCATGGCTCAGTATTAGTTACCAAAAGATTGACAAAGTTGGGAAGCGTCACCCCAATGGGCTGGCTATTGTGTAAAAGAACGGTACAGACGGTGTTGTCTTTTAACAGTTCTGTGGCATCCCCTAACTGCTCATGGTTTAAAAAAATCTGTTCATAATTTGAGGTATCCATAAAACAATAGGCATCCTTGTCTGAATAGAGATATTCCATCTCCAGCTCTTCAAGGTCTGCTTTTTCAAATTTATCACCGGACCTGTAGGTTCGTTCGAACAGGTTGCCCGTGATCATATTTTTAAGTTTGCATTTATAAAGGGATTGTCCCTTCCCTGGTTTCTTAAACTCAAACCCAACGACCACATATGGATCTCCGTCGATTTCAAATTTTAGGCCTTTTTTTAGGTCACTGGCTAGATACATCGATTACTCCTGACAAATATAATTAATTTAAATATAAATCTATATACAATATTTTGAGGTGACCTCTAATAAATCACAATAAACGACTATTGGCAAGATCCAGATAAAAACATCTTGCTTTTTTATTCATTTTATAGGAAATATTAGGATTTGAAATGTAAAAATTACCTAGGACAAAAATTTATGATAATTGTTATTGATTTCGGGTCGCAATTTAATCAATTGATTGCCAGACGTGTAAGGGAAAACGGGGTATATTGTCAGGTGGAACCAGCAGATATTCCCCTGGAAAAGATCAAAGAGCTGAATCCTGTCGGCATTATCCTTTCCGGTGGCCCCTGCTCCATATATGAATCAGACAGCCCCTCCATGGACAAATCTATTTTTGACCTGGGCATCCCTGTGTTGGGAATCTGTTATGGCATGCACTTTATGGTCCATGCCCTGGGCGGTAAGATCCAACGCGCTGACAAACGAGAATACGGATTTGCCGAATTATGCGTGAAAGAGGAAAAACCACTATTTACGGAAATGGCCTCCCAATTTCAATGCTGGATGAGCCATGGAGATTCTGCAAAAGAGTTACCAGAAGGGTTTGTGATAACCGCTTCCACCGAGAACACCAAAATAGCCGCCATAGCAAACCATGATAAAAAATTTTACGGGCTTCAACTTCATCCGGAAGTTGAACATTCTGTCAATGGTTCTTTGATGATCCACCATTTTTTATTTGATGTATGCGGGTGTGAGAAAAACTGGACCATGAAATCATTTTCCGATGGGGCCATAGCCCAGATAAAGGATGCTGTTGGAGATAAAAAGGTAATCATGGGGCTGTCTGGTGGGGTGGATTCTTCGGTTGCTGCCACCCTGATTCACAAGGCCGTTGGGAAAAATCTCTACTGCATTTTTGTGGACAACGGTTTGTTGCGGCATAATGAACGGGAAAAACTTGAAGAAAGCCTGACAGTTCTGGATATGAACATCAAGTTTGTGGATGCAAGAGATATGTTTTTGACTGCCCTGAAAGGGGTTACCGATCCTGAAACCAAACGCAAAATCATAGGTAAACTCTTCATTGAGGTGTTTGATGCCGAGTCCAAAAAAATTGAAGGGGCAAAATTTTTAGGCCAGGGAACCCTTTATCCTGATATCATTGAATCCAAATCCGCCTTTGGGGGTCCCTCTTCCATTATCAAATCCCACCATAATGTGGGAGGGCTACCGGAAAAAATGAACCTCAAGCTGATTGAACCATTGCAGCTTCTTTTTAAGGATGAAGTGCGTAAGCTTGGGTTGGAATTAGGGATCAATGAAGAATTGATCTGGAGACAGCCCTTCCCCGGTCCCGGACTTGCCATCAGAATCATGGGAGATATCACAGAAGAACGGCTTAATATCCTGAGAAAAGCGGACTCCATCCTTTTGGAAGAGGTACGGGCAGCCGGATTTTATAGAAAACTCTGGCAGTCCTTTGCCGTGCTTTTACCGATTAAAAGCGTCGGGGTCATGGGAGATAAAAGAACCTTTGGTAATTGCATTGCCATCCGCGCCGTCACCAGCAATGATGCCATGACAGCCGACTGGGCAAAATTACCCCATGATCTTTTGGGAAAGATATCCAACCGCATCAGCAATGAAGTGGAGAATATTAACCGGGTTGTGCTTGATATAACCTCCAAACCGCCGGGTACCATTGAATGGGAATAGAAGATCAGAAACAGGAACCCTCTGCCATGGGTTCCATAAACCTCAACGATTTCAGGAATGACCCGTCAACCCTCCTAGTATCCGATGAGGATACCGATAGCATTACATCCTTAGAATATCATAGGGACGTGAACACCTTAAGGATTGAAAAATTGTCCAACCGGGTGACCCTGATATCCGTCATTCTTCCCTGCCTGATTTGCGCCATCCTCGTATTTGCTTATCTGGATATGAAAGAACGGGTCGTGGATGTGGATACCACTAAAAAACTTCAGGTTGAAAAGATAGCACAACAGCTGGAAGAAAAGTTTAATAGTCTTGACCTGCGCATTGCCAAGATTAAATTTAATTTTGACCAGCAATTGCCTCTGATGACGAAAAAGGAGCAGGAGCTTGCAAATCAAGTGGCAAAAATGTCGGCATCAAAAGCAGACGATAAAACCATTCAAAGGGCCCTGACAACTCTGGAAAAAAAGATTCAAAAGAATACTGGCCAAAACAAATCTACCCTTGCTGCCATGGAAGCCAGCAATTTAAAATTGCTGGCTTCCATAACAGAAAACGACACCCAGTTTAAGAAAAAAACCGGTCAAATCAAAAGTGATATCACCCGTTTCAAAGAAAAGTTCAATGCAAGGTTGTTGGAATTGTCTGCCTATGAAGAACAGATAGAACAGATAGGGCAGCTAAGAAAAACCGTAAGCCTCCTTGATAAGAAACTCAAAGCACTTGAGTTGGACGGACTCTCTAAAAACCAATTGGACAAACGATTTTTTAAAGTCCAGCAGTCCCTTGAAAAAATGATTCAAAACCTGGATAAAAAATTAGATAAAGAAATTAATCAACAGGCGTTTGTTAAGCCGCCATCGACAAATAAAGCCGACAATATCCAGAACGAGCAAACACCCGTGGTCATAAAACCGGTTCCTCGGATTGATACGGGCGGTGTCAGCAAAGAAAACATATCAGAAAAAACTTTGAACCAATAGGGGAGTATGACGCCCCAATTGTTCGATCTTCCCAACAACCAAGAACGGATCCATACCGAAGACCAGCTGAAAAATCAAAAACTTGATTTTTCAGCTGCTTTTATGGCGGTACAATACCTTGTTTCTCAAATGGAATCCTTTCCGGAATCCATAACAGATAGCACCCTTGATGCCCTGCTATTTTTGATAGAATCCAACCGGTTTAATTCTCAAAAACAGGTATTGTTTCTCTATTCATCTGCTGCCATGGCCCTGATCCAAATGGCCAAGAAACCGTGGTTACCTATTACAAAAAGAATCATTCCCCAACTCCAGGAACTCCTTGTTTCAAGTCACGGAAAACGGCAAAAAGCGGTTGCCCAGGCCCTTGGGAAACTGCCGGTTAAGTTAGCATGTGATTTGCCCACCCCTGTCCTTGCTCAAAATCCATTGAAGATCTCTTTGGATTCGATCCTGGCTTACTTTGGCTCAGACTCTGATTTTAAATGGCAGGGCAGGAGCCTGATTGTCCGGGCTGACAATGGACTGGGCATTATAAAATTTGCAAAATCCAGCGCAAATATAGCAGAACTTGTCAATGAAATTTCCTGGATGAAATTTTTGCAAAATACCCCCCCCTGCCCGGGTATTAAATTTTATATTCCCTGCCCAATAAAAATTAAAGGCCACCAGTTGTTTGAAATTCTCCCTTCCCAAGACTCGTCTATCAATATCAAACAATTCCATTCAAAACCCATTGCCATCGCATATTATGCAAAGGCTCACTATTTTGACTACCCCAACGAAAACGTTCTTGAAAAAAATATTTCCAATGGCCAGATAAAAGAAATATTTTGCAGAAACGCCCAATTGCTTGGCACCCTAACCTCCAAAGGCATTATTCACACCGCCTTGATCCCTTTGTTTCATAACCGGGTGCAACAGGGGAGAAGAAATGACAATGGTGCTTATCTCTGGGAACATGGCGGGCGCCTGGATCAGTGGCTGGATTCCTGTCAATACCCCAATTTTGCTTCCTCGGGATTAAGGGATTTTGAACACCTGATACTAAAGCATGACAGCCAATCCCTTGGCCATTATATTGGGGAACATATTTTAAGCTTTGTTCTGGTCATTGGTAGTTATTTTAGGAACAAAGCCCCCTCAAAAAGAGGAAAGATAAAGGGTCTCCCTCCCTGTGATACCCGGGATCTTTTTGACCGGACATTATTTTTTGAAATTGTGAAAGGAGTGGTTGAGAACTATTACATAGGCATTACCGGAGACAAACCAAATCTTCGTCTGTTTCTTGGGTTGTCTGAATTGGTTGATACCCTCATCCAACGGATGGGGATGGACGAAAACATGGAAGAAGTCCTTAGAATTCAGGATCAACAGACCATGAATGATTCAGATTTTGCTCAATTTCTCAGGGAAAGGGGAATAGAGAATAGCAAATTATATACACAAGGTGAAAAGGATATCGTTTTAATGACAGGACCCCATTTAGGTGGTTTCAGTCAGCCAATCTCAATCCCCTCCCTCATTGAATTTCTTTTCTGCCTTTCTTCCCTGTGTGTCTCAGACCGCTTTCTCATGGAAAACACCTTGAAAACCTATGCAAAATAGGCTATGTTCCCGTTATCTTTAGGGTAGCTAATTTAAAAGGAATACACATGTCCAAACAACATCCTGAATGCCCGCTATATAATCATGCCACCTGCAAAGAGCTGCACAATCACAAATTATGTGCCATTATCCGGGAAGACAAAACTTGTTTAAAAAAACAACAAAAGCCTAAAAAAGAACTCCCTGAGGAAAAAGCCCTCCCTGAGTAAAAAGATTAAATCATCAATAAACCAGCAATCTGTCACCAGGATGGATCAGCTTTTTGAAGTGAAACTTGTTTAACCGCAACAAGGAAGCCAATGACATGTCGTATTGTTCAGCAATACGGGTAAGACTTTCTCCTGGTTTGACCACATGTATTTTGGTTTTGTAGTTTTTAGAACTTTGTGCATACAAATTTAAAAACCTTTCCTTAAACCCTCGTTCTTTTCCCTCTGGAATCAATAGGGTGATTTTCCCTGGATCAAGATAATAGCCTCTGATTTCCGGATTCATATCTTTGATAGTTTTGAAGTGTGCATTAGCGGCCTTTGCAACCAATACAATGGGGATTTTGGTATTTAAATTCAAAATTATCTTTGAAAAACGAAACTCCGGATAGAAATCACTTGGTTTCAAAAAAAATCCATATCGTTCGGGATCTTCCAGTATCATTTTGACGGCCATTATTTTGAATACATACCGCTGGGTCTCCAAAGGAAGGTAAAGGGAAAAAAAATCTTTATTCTCCTGGGCTACAATTTCTGTATTCAACCCGAATTCTCCCATATTATAGGCAGAAAGGGCCAAAAGATATGAGTTAAATTCAGCATTTAATTTTTTAAGATAATAACAGGCAGCCAGGGTAGATTTGAAAATATTCCTTCGTTCATCAACAGCGTCATCTATTCTTAATCCATACCGCTTGCCCGTGCTTTTCAAAAATTGCCAATACCCCACGGCTCCCTTTGAAGAATTACTGTTGGGCAACAAGGCACTTTCGACCATAGGAACATACCTTAAGTCCAGGGGCATGTTTTCCTGTTTTAAAATTCTCTCAATATGGGGAAAATATTGGGTAGACCGTTTCATCCACAAGATAACCTGGGGTCTGTTATGGACGGCTAAAAGCAGCTCTTTTTCAAGACGCTGTCTGATTTCGGCATCCCCAAGGGCAATTTTAATACCGCAAAATTCCATCTCTCCTGAAAATCGAACAGCGTCTATTAAAGAAGGAACATTATTGGCTTGAAAGGGATCTGCCTTCTCTTTACAAATTCCAGGAAGTATAAAAACAAACAGCAAACAAACTGATATAAAAATAATTTGAGAGAGCCTAATCATAGGGGATCCTGATTTTTAAATGATTGGAAAATATAGAATATTGGCAAAGATACCCGTCAAAGTCAATGAAACTGGGCACCTCAAATCCACCATTGGCCAAAATCGGGTTGTTTTGCCAAGGATACAAAGGGAAAAATTTGCCTATCCTTTGCCTATCGAATTCTATCTGAAAATTCAAATTTTAAACAAAAAACCATTATCTGCCTCAATAAATGCTTCTATAAAATAATCTGAAGACCTACCATGATACAGATCCTGAATAAAAACGGGGTTTTTCCCAAATCATTTAAAAAAGAGCGCATAGCCTTTCTTAAAAACGACGGTGCAATTATTGCTTAATTTTTTATAAAGATAGAAAACTAAACAACGATTTACGATTGGGGAGGACACATATATGACGATTGAAATCAAATTACCCATTGACGGGATCAAACTTAGGCAAGTGCCATTTGATGCTCAATCACAGGAATTATGCGGCCTCTTTGCCGCAGAGCTTTCAGGGCAAATGGAGGCAGCATCAACACAAGCCTTTGACAATCAATCAGACCCCCTGGCAGATGGTGTAAAAACCCTAAAAAAAGATGGATTTACAGGGTTCTTCAAAAAACTCCAGGAAGAAAAGATGAAAGAACTGCGGGAAAAGATTTTAGAAGAGATGGGCCTTTCCGAAGAAGATCTGTCGAAAATGCCTCCGGAACAGCGGGCCGCCATTGAGAAAATGATTGCCCAGGAGATTGCCAACCGCATGTCAGCGGAATCTGCTTTGGAAAATGACAAAGAAACAGATCCAATCAAAAAAAGACTGTTGTTGACAGAATTAGACAACCCAATGTTTTTAAATATTTTCTAACATTTTTATCTTCTTGCATTAAAAAGCTTTGTCTTTCCAAATGATTTCTGATGTGCCATAATCTTTAGGATAATTATAATAATAATGAACGTGGTGTTGACTTGATATCCTTTTTAAAGAACTTGATCACCTGTGCAGGTGACATCTGTAGAAAAGAACAAAATAATTTAAAATCCGATGATGTTGCATTTAAGAATCCCAAAGATCTTGTTACCATCATTGATAAACAAGTGGAATCCTTTCTGATTCACGAGATAAAAACCCGGTACCCGGAACATGATGTTCTGGGTGAAGAAACCGGCAGATCCGGCAACAAAAGCCGGTTTTTATGGATAATTGACCCCATAGACGGGACCACCTCATTTTTCCATGGTCAACCTTTTTATTCGGTCAGCATTGCCCTTCAAAAAGATGGCGAAATCATTTTAGGCGCGGTTTATGCCCCGGCGCTAAATCAATTGTTTATGGGAGAACTGGGCAAGGGGGCTTATTTAAATGATATGCCCATAAATGTCTCCAACACCAAAAATCTCATTGAGGCCGTGATGGCAACCGGTTTTGCCTGCCTTCGAGCCGGACTTAAAGAAAATAACCTTGTTCATTTCAACAAAATAGTCCCGAAGCTCAGAGATATCAGAAGATATGGTTCAGCTGCCATTGATCTTTGTTATGTAGCCTGTGGGAAACTGGATGGGTTCTGGGAGATGCAATTAAATATTTATGACATTGCAGCCGGTGCATTGATTGTTAAAGAGGCAGGGGGAAACCTTTCCGACTTTACCGGAGGTAAGGAATTTCCTGAAAAAGGGATCGTGGCGGCCAATTCATCGTTACATCCCTTGTTGATTAAATTGCTTGAATAAAAAAACCTAGGATAGATGGGCTTAAGTCCCCTTAGAGAAACGGTAAAATAAATATGTATATCATTTTTGGTGCTATTTTCATCCTCAGTCTTGTTGCTGGATGGGCCATTGGGCACATCAATCAAATGCCACTATTTGAGACCCTCATTTGCATTATGGTTGCAGGATTTATAGGGAGTAGCATCATTGCCCTGATTTTTTCTTACCTTTATTTTCTTCAAAAAGAAACAGATGTGGATAAGATCCAGCGGCTTCAGAAGCAAATCAACCAATTAAAAGAGATAAAAAGAATAGAATAATGAATATTCAATGGTATCCCGGCCATATGCTGGAAACAAAAAGACTGCTGAAAAATTCCATTTCCAAGGTGGATGCGATATTAGAAGTTTTGGATGCAAGACTTCCCATTGCCAGTGAAAACCCTATTTTAACTCAATTGTGCAAAGATAAAATAAGGATTAAGGTACTAAACAAGAGCGACCTTGCAGATCCGGTAATTACTGATATGTGGCTTTCCTATTTTGAACATCAGCGCAATGTGCCGGCGATTTCAATCTGCGCAAGTCAACAAACCCAGGTTGAAAAAGCATTGCATTCTTGTATTTCCCGTATCACACGCAATCGTGCCAGAAAAGTAAAAGTGATTGTTGTGGGGATTCCCAATACCGGGAAATCAACCATTCTCAATACCCTGGTCGGAAAGAAAGTTGCAAAAACAGGAAATGTTCCGGCCATAACCCGGCAGCAACAGCGTACCAGCCTAAAAAATAATATTGATCTCTATGATACCCCGGGAATTCTCTGGCCGGTCATTGAACCAAAAGAACGGGCCCTTGCCCTTGCCGCTTCCGGTGCTATTTCCGATACGGCTCTGGATTACCACGAGATCGGTTTATTTACTGCAGGCCTTTTGCTCAAAAAGTATCCTCAAATGCTTCTTGAAAGATATACCTTTCTTAAGGAGATCCCCCAGGACGAATCAGAACTCATTGAAAAGATTGGTACGGCCAGGGGCTGCTTAATAAAAGGGGGAAATATCAACTATAAAAAAGCGGCTGAAATATTGATACGGGATCTACGTTCCGGGAAAATCGGTAAAATTAGTTTTGAAACGCCAAAGGATATTGAATCAGAAAATGAAATCATCTAAACAATCTTGTCAAATTGCTTTTTTTATTTACCTGTTTATCTTTAGTTTTTTACTGGTACCCTTTGGACACAGCGGGAGCTCTTTTGCAAAAATAATCCCGATAATGCCCCAGGAAAACCATTCCAAGCAATGCATTAAAATCATTTCCACCCTTGAACAATATCACTATCTAGGAAAAAAACTGGACAAGGTCATCTCTGGCAATATTTTTGACCGGTATCTTAAACGCCTGGACCCTGGCCGGCAACTTTTCACCCAGGAAGATCTGGAAATCATTGAGCTCCATAAATACAGATTTGACAGATATCTTAAATACGGAAATCTCATTCCGGCCTATGAGATCTTTAATCTTTACCTGTCAAGATCAGCCCTGCGGCTTGAATACATCCTGAATCTCATCAAAACCTGGGAAAAAGATATGGTTTTTGACACCGATGAGGTGATCCTTATAGATAATGAAACACGGCCTCTTCAAAAAACCCCTGACGACCTGTTTGCCTTGTGGAAAAATGAATTAAAAAATCATATCATTACGCTGATGCTGGATGACCAGAAAAATGATGAAATTACCCAGTCCCTTGAAAAAATTTATACCAACCGGTTAAAAAGGTTAGGCCAGACCAATACCGATGATGTTTTTCAAATATTTATGAACAGTGTTACCACTAGTTTTGACCCCCACACCCAATATTTTGCACCACGGGTATCGGAAGATTTTGACATTCACATGAGCCTTTCTTTGGAGGGCATTGGCGCGGTCCTTCAAACTGAATACGAATATACCAAGGTGGTCCGCCTGATCCCAAAGGGACCGGCCGACAAATCACACCTGCTCATGCCAGGCGATAAGATAATTGGTGTGGGCCAGGGAAAGCAGGGGGAAATCATAGATACCATCGGTGAACGCATTGATGATGTGGTCAAGCTTATCCGTGGACCTAAGAACTCCTATGTTCGGTTGAAGATTATCCCAGCCAAAAAGACCAATTCCACCACCACCATCAGTATTAAACGAGACAAGGTGAAACTGGAAGAGCAGTCTGCTCAAAAAAAGATCGTCACCATCACCGAGAACAATAAGACATTTAAAATCGGCATTATTGAAATTCCCAATTTTTATATAGATTTCGCCGCCTATAACCGGAGGGAAAAAGACTATAAGAGCACCACAAAAGATGTTCAAAAGATTTTGTTTGAACTCAAAAAGGAAAAGGTAGATGGTGTTATTGTGGATCTTCGGGACAATGGGGGTGGCTCTTTAAAGGAATCAAATGATCTGACCGGGCTGTTTTTAAAATCCGGCCCCACGGTCCAAATTAAGACCAAACGTAGAATTACCCGCCTCTATGATGAAGACCCGTCCATCGAATATACCGGCCCCCTGGTTGTTTTAATCAACCGGATGAGTGCCTCGGCATCTGAAATTTTTGCAGGTGCCATCAAAGACTATAACAGAGGAATCATCGTGGGGACACAAAGCTTTGGCAAAGGCACTGTCCAGGAACTCAAACCCCTTGGTAAGGGGAAATTAAAACTCACCAGTGCAAAATTTTACCGGGTATCAGGAGAAAGTACCCAGCACCTGGGGGTTGTTCCTGACTTAAAGTATCCCCCCCTCTACAAAATCAAGGATACCGGTGAAAGTTCCCTAGATGGTGCCCTGCTATGGGATACCATATTAAAAACCGATTATAATGAATATCAATCTCTGTCTCCTTTGTATGCAGCACTTTCTCAAAAATACCAAAAACGGTCTCTCCATGATCCGGGCATGATATATCTAAAAAAACGAATTGACCTGACCAACCACGTTAATGCACAGGAAACCCTGTCTTTAAACCTTGCCAAACGAAGAGAGCGGGTTGATCTATATACCCGTCAGGAGTTAGAAAATGAAAATGAATACCGGGTGGCCCTTGGAAAAAAGCCCCTTGAATCTTTGGATGGCGAAGGAATAAAGTTAAAGGATTCTAAGGAAATTATGATGGAACAAACCCAGTATGTGATGGCAGACTTTATCACGATGACAAGAAAGCTTGGATATCGCTGGCAATAAAAAAACCTGGTAAAAATTAACGGATCATTATATTAACAACACCACTTATGGGTTCAATAGAGCTGATAAAAAGACAATAAATTATAGCAAACAGGAGATTCATTATGGCAAAAGCAAGTGCAAGACATATATTGGTTGAAACCGAAGAGTTGTGCAAAGAGTTGATCGAAAAAATCACCAACGGTGAAGATTTTTCGGAACTTGCTAAACAGCATTCAAAATGCCCTTCAGGAAATAAGGGAGGAGATCTCGGGGAGTTCGGGCCAGGCCAGATGGTTCCAGAATTTGATACCGTTGTATTCAATGAAGCCGTCGGCATTCCCCATGGCCCTGTGAAAACCAATTTTGGATTTCACATTGTTGAAATTACCAATCGTACTGAATAATTAGTCCTCACTCCTCTCCGCCGGTAAATTTTTTTTTACCGGCGGGTTTTATTATATTTAAGTTGATAAGAGCCTAAAGGTGTCCAAACAAACCATTAAAAGAGCCGCACTTTATTCAACGGTAATGATCGTTTTAATGGTGTTGATATTCCCCTATATCCTTGAGCGAATTGTTAATTATTCCCAAGTAAAATATAAGGTCTCTTCCTTTCTCGAACAAAGAATCGGGGCAAAAATTGATCCTGACAGAATCGATTTCATTTTTTTCCCCCAACCCGGCATCCGCATCAAGAAGGTCGCAATTTCCTTTAACCAGATATTTAAACTGGATATAGGAGCGGTTAATATTGATATCAACCTGTACGCCCTTTTAAAAGGGAAATTAGCCGCCTCAAAAATTTTTATTGAAACCCCTCACATAGGATATCTCCCCTCCAAAAAAACAAAAATCCAGTCCTTTGATTTTAAGTTTCCCAAAGAACAGATTCAACAACTGTTTGAAATTTTCCCCGACAGCCAGGACACCCTTGAGATATTCATAAAAAATATCCAGACCGATTATTTTGACTCCATGGACGGCTCCCTTCTTGTGTCCG
>JAFLJU010000456.1 GCA_022712835.1 Desulfobacteraceae bacterium | reverse complement strand
CAATCGATGGGGGATGGCCAATGCCTGGGAATGTCTTCACCATGTTTACCTTGCCCAGGGGAAATTTATATCCGCAAGGCAGATAATAGACCGTGCCATTGAGATCATAGATGGGTATGGCCTGCCATTGACCGAAGGCATCCTTGGGAACTGCAAGGCCAATCTTCTAATGATTGAAGAAAAATATTCACAGGCCCTTGAATTCCTTGACGGCGCCCGATTAAAACTTAAGAATACAGGCTTTCATCTGTTTTACAATCATCTTTTAACCTCAAAGTCCTATTTTGAATCCGGAAAACCTGGCCAGGCAATTCAACACCTGTCTTGTGCCCTGAATTTATCTGAAAGCTTTGCCTATGAACGATTTATAAAAAAAGAGAAAGATTTTTTAATTGCCCTTTTAAAAACCTCTTTACCCAAAACGGGAATACTGGAAAAAAAATTTAAGGCCTATCTGGAAAGGCTGTTTGAAAAGGATATGGCCAAGGACCCGCCGGAACTGAAAATAAAATTATTGGGGCAATTTAAAGTGGCGATAAGAGAAAATGAGATTCCCTTATCCAAATGGAAAAGTGCTAAAGCCCTGATGATTTTAAAATACCTTGCTGCCAACAGAGCCCAAGGATTTATTCAAAGGGAGGTGCTCATCGAAATGCTCTGGCCAGATGAAGATTTGCAAAAAACCGGCAGCCGCTTTAATATGGCCATGAGTGCATTGCGCAAAACCCTGGAACCTAATCTTTCTCCCAAAGCGGCATCTGCTTATATCGAGCGGAAAAAAGATACATATAGACTTTTTAAAGACACCAGAATCAATATTGATACAGAACAATTTTTAGAAACGATGGGTTTGGCGCAAAAAGAGACAACAAATTTCCCCCATGCCCTGGAAACATATCTTATCGCCCAATCCTTTTACAAAGGGGAGTTTCTTGAAGAAGATCGGTATGAGGAGTGGTGTTCCCAAAAAAGAGAGCAATTTTCCATCGATTATCTAAGGGTGCTCAAGGAGATCGTGAATATATATGAAATACAAAAAAACCTGACCCATGCGATTGCTTATACCCAAAAGGTATTAAAAGCAGACCCTTTTGATGAATTCGCTTTTAAAAAACTCATGGGGTTTTATGCCAAGTCTGGCAACCTGTCCCAAATGAAAAAAACCTACGTAAGCTATGAAAAAATAGCGCAGCAGATGGATTATCCCGTAAGTTCAGATATAAAAGAACTGTATAACTCTCTTAAACAAAAAACTTAAACTAACGATTCTTTCCAAAACTATTTTTTCCAAAACTATCCGTTCTATTAAATTCTCAATTTAGTCAAAATTTAGTCCAACAGGATATCTCTTTTTTAAAGTTTGTTTTTTCCATTCAAAAAAAGCTTAATGTGAGGAGATTGTCCATGCTTGAACTTGCACTTAAAGGAAACAGAACCTATTGGATATGGATTGCGGGATTGCTGGCTGTCATGGGGACAGGCGCATTCTATTATGCAGATCAGCTTAAATACGGATTAATGGTAACCGGCCAAAGCCGGGATGTCTCATGGGGATTTTATACCGCCCAGATGACTTATTTTGTGGGCGTGGCAGCTGGCGGGGTGATGCTTGTGTTACCGTATTATCTGCACAATTATAAAAAATTTGGGAAAATCACCATCCTTGGCGAATTTTTAGCCGTTGCATCACTTGTCATGTGCTTGCTTTATCTACTGGTTCACTTAGGGCAGCCCATGCGGGCTTTAAATGTCTTTTTGTATCCAACGCCATGGTCCATGCTCTTTTGGGATGGTAATGTATTGTTCTGTTATCTTGTTTTAAATATTATTATAGGATGGAATGTTCTTGAAGCCGAAAGAAACGGATCATCTCCACCTGTTTGGATCAAACCCTTAATCTATTTGTCTATTCCCATGGCTTTTTCCATCCATACGGTAACCGCTTTTGTCTATTGCGGCATGCCGGGTAGAGGGTTCTGGCTGACAGCTGTTCTGGCACCCAGATTTTTGGCATCTGCCTTTGCAGCCGGTCCGGCATTGTTAATTATTTTGTGTATGTTTATCCGAAGAATGACCCAATTTGATCCCGGCAGAGAAGCCATTCAGACCCTTGCCCAGATTGTCGCCTATGGGTTGATCGCCAATGTTTTTTTCCTCGGTTGTGAGGTGTTTGTGGTCTTTTATTCGGGTATCCCGTCCCATATGGACCATATCAAATATCTTTACCTGGGCTTGCATGGTCATGGCGCATTGGTACCATGGATGTGGACCTCGATATTTTGTATGGGACTGGCTATCCTTCTTTTAATCATACCCAAAACCCGAAAAAACCATATTATCCTGCTTTTGTCCTGCATCCTTGTTTTTATCGGTACCTGGATTGATAAAGGTCTTGGCATGATTGCCGGTGGATTTATCCCGTCCCCTCTGCACCATGTCACAGAATATATACCCACCACCCATGAACTTATGATCTCCGCCGGTGTAACTGCCATTGGGTTGTTTATTTTGACAATATTGTTAAAACTCACCATCAGTATCAAGGAGTATAATCAGTCAGGCAAGCTAGCAGAAAGGTTTTAGGCAAGATTAATGCGGGATTATCCGGGGAAAGGCGGGGGTAAGTGGGAAGGATTGCTGGTTTGAGTATCAAATGAGATTTTCTCAAACCACAATATGTTGTGTCGATATGTGATGTAGAAAAACCGTGGATTTTTAATAATAGTCCGGGGTATTTTTTTGATTTCTGAAAAGGGTTGGCCCTAGCCAGTATTTCGGTTTGATCTGTCAGATCTTCTAAAATTTCATCAAGTCTGCTGGTTACCCTTTTCTTCATATAAGTTCATGTGTGTCAGGATCTTCTTGATCATCGTCCTTTTATAAATGAAACTGATAATGCGCATCTCTCCGATGCACATGGGACAGGTGAGTGGATCGACCTCCCAGATAAAGTTATATGAAAGAATACGGCTCTAGTATTTAGAGCCCTTGCCATCCTTGTAGACCACTGAGTTATAGAGTTCCCACCATGCACGCGAGAGACCTGACTCTCCCTGGCAACCAGGCCATTGTCGGTCTTGTATAGGCAACGCGAATGACGCACGAATTGGCTCGTCCTTGAACCCTCCATACGTCATAGCATCCGAATAATCAGATGCGTAGACAATGCGCTTGATATTTGCCCAAGCCATTGTCGAGTAGCACATTGGGCACGGCGCACCGGAGGTGTATAAGGTCGCACCAGCAAGTTCCTCAAGGCCATACCCATTGTCGTGCGTTGCCTGTCGAATAGCGTTCATCTCACCGTGTCGCGAGGGGTCACCCTCCTTGAGTACAGTATTCCAGCCCTCACCAAGGATCTTGCCATCTTTGTAGATCAATGCACCAAATAGCCCGCCGTCTGGTGCATGGCTGTGCATGGCTTGCACCGGGTTGTGTGACGCAAGTTTGATTGCACGCTTGAGGTATTTTTTATCGATCTTGGTTTGTTTGCTGGACGCACTTCCCGCACACTGGGTGTTGCCTTGCGATCCTGCACCAGGAACAATAGCGAATTTCTTGGGGGGTGCGTCTGGTGCTTCGTCGACCCATTTTTGCGTTGCTGCAGGGGTATACCCGTAGAATGTACTTGATTGTTTTTTATCGTCCTTTGTTGATTGTTTATCCATAGATGCTATCGCCAACGAGGCAGATATGCAGATGATAACGACAAATACGATTAAAAAATTGTTTTGAGCTTTCATGGGTTGTAACTCCTTGTAAAATGTTAATGAAGTTAAACTATGTATATTTTTGATTATTTCATTGTAGCAAATAATACTTCAATAAGCCCATACAGTTTTATTTTAGCCTTTCCATAGGAGATGGTCCCAAAATGCCCCCACTCAACCTGTATCTGCTGCCTGGGTTCTGATTCAAAGCGACTATTATTGTCTATTTATGGTGTAAGACCCTTTATTGAAAAGGCGTTGACTTCTTTTTCCAGTAGTGATGGGAAATCAGATTCAACCAGCGACACATAGTATTCATAGTCAGGGTTTTAGAAAAGTTCTGGGCAACCCCATATATTGTATGTGATGTTTTTTCAATTTTGAAGTTTCAATTCAATTTTATAAGCTCGTGGGCCTGCTGATGGTCATTCTTCCATATTAAACGATATAAAATATATAAAAAACCTTTGCCGATGATCCAAATGCTCTTGTTGATATTCAATGGCATCAAATACTGCTAAAGAATTTTTTTGATCTAAATCCACACAAAATTTAGTTCCAACACGTCCAACTTCTATTTTTTCTCAATTCGTGAATTTTACTTAAAGCTTTTATTTATGGACGTATGCACAAAATAGGGGAAAAGAGAGAAAATAAACAAACTTCGACGTGTTTTAAAGACCATTCTAACTTATATACTTGTTTTTTTAAATGATATTAACAAAACAAAAAAAGTAATTCTACATAGATTCAGTGCAAATCACTTAGTCTCTGAAAAGTTTTCCTTAGATAGCCTTCAGCTAACTTTTAAGCCATAAAAAAACCAGGTGCCAGCCAAAGAGCCTTGTTCAGTCCCACTTAACCCCGCCTTACCCCGGCTAATCCCGCCTTAAAACAAATACCTGCTATTTCCTGCAAGACAACATAAAATGAGGTTTTTGAAAAAATAATTTTTATTTCTCAAAATCAACTCATCAAGATATTAAGTTGATTCTAATGTATAGCCTTACACCCAATTTTCCAATTAGGTTGGCATCAGGTGCAAGACTTTTGAAAAGCAATTGTAGGCCAAATTGTTTTAGTTATTTACAATTTGAACACGTTGGGTCAGTACACTTGTAACCATTAGTCCAGATTGCACCGTACAGGAAGGTGCCGGCCAGGTTGGCACCGGACAAGTTGGCACCGGACAGGTTGGCATTGCTCAAGTCAGCTTTGAGCAGGACAGCATTGGTCAGATTGGCACCGGACAGGTTGGCATTGCTCAAGTCGGCTTCGAACAGGACAGCACCGGACAAGTCGGCTCCAGACAGATCAGCACGGATCAGGTTACATCCCGTACAGCGATTTGTGGATTTTAACAACGACAACTGTACGCTATTAAAGGCCGTTGCATGGGCAGTACACAAAAGAGAGATACAAATTATTAATAAGAAAAATTTTGAAAACCGGATCATAGATTGTTCCTTTATATTAATCATAATGCCAAAAAAGTTGCCAATGCCAATGATTGTCTAATTATAATAGACGCAAATACCAGGCCAAGGATATGAATTAGTAAAAATTACTGATAAGAAAGTCAACTTATTATACCCGTTCAACTTGCTTCTTTAGATTCACAATCTATAATCGACAAATAGCTAATTTTATTTTATTTTCGGGAATAAATTGTTTGCAGTGAGCAACAAGAGTATCGCCGTTTTTAGTATGCCTGTCACAGTCATGAACTTCACCACGCATATTTTCTATACTCCCCAAAACTTTGGTGTTGTATAAAATTTCGTATTCTGCTCCTTCACAATCAATTTTAAGCAACTTGCATCGTTTTAAACTATATTTTTCAAAAATTTCATCCAAGGTTATTGATTGTACTTCTTCAATACTTGAAATATTTTTGAGAGCATGTGCTTTATGCATAT
Organism: Desulfobacteraceae bacterium; assembly: GCA_022712835.1. Next base: position 997 of record JAFLJU010000456.1, on the reverse strand, counting down.
CTTTTGTCGTTGTCGAGGTGCCAGTGTTGACAGCGTCATACATAAGCTCAACAATTCGTCCATCTTTTGTAACGGCTTTATTTTCAACAACAACGTTTGTAACATTATGCAATTTTAGATTTTTTATAAAATTGTTGTAATTCCCCTTTGCGGGTTCAAATGCATATATTTTTAAAAAAGGAAACTTAAGGGCAATATAAATAGATACCATACCGATATTGGCGCCGATATCAATGACTACATCACCTGGTTTGAAGTCGATTTTATCGAAATCAAAACTTGGTTCCGACTGGAATTCACCAGCAATAAAATCTACACTAGTTGAGGACGGGCTATCATAAAAATAGAAACTTTCACCCTTTATTTTTACCGTGTGGAGGAAGCTATTTTCACCACTCATACTGATTAGCATCTTTTCAATTCTATTTAACTTTTCTTCAAGATGCAGTGCTTTTTTATAAGTCGGGCTAAGTTCATATAGCTTATGTCTGATTTTTTTTAAAAATTTCTTCGTACTCATTTCATATTCCTTTTGTCTTCATAATTATATAAATAATTGTTTTTAATTAAACCTCGGGCTCAGCCCGAACGACCCTAAAAGGTTCTACAGTTCCGGCGTGCTAATAAGGTGATATATATTCTTCCTCAGGAAAGCTCCTAAAGGAATAAGAGGAAGAACTTATGAGAGATTGGCAATGATTATCACATGTAGAGTGGGACTGCAAATCCCAAGTAGTGTATCCCAACATATGGTATATAGGGCTTTTTTAGTCTTGAGTTTTTAATTCAATTATATAGGCCAATGGTATCATATCTGACATTTCGCACTATGAGCTGATACTTTTTTCCATTTTTCGCCACTCAAAATTTGAATTAGGTAGGCTTAAACTGCCACCACTGGTCTTTGACATTGCGATAAACGATATCAGGCACGCCGAGCAAGTGAAGTATATCGCTATGAAGTTCGGTAAGCCCATTAATAGAAGATGATAAAATT
>JAFLJU010000290.1 GCA_022712835.1 Desulfobacteraceae bacterium | reverse complement strand
AAATACCCTTTGATATCATTTTCATTGGTTAAGAAATGCAAAACCGCCCTATCAATCCATATGTCGACTTCCGGCATTGACTCTTTAAATGGCTGAGCAATATCCTGGCAAAGCCATACAACTCCTTCAGCACCCTCCTTTAATTTTTGCCTTACACGATTTAATGCTTCACTGCTAATATCGTTAAGAATCAGCTTGCTCACTCTGGGAAGAAGATCTTCTATTAGAATTGATGTGCCGGCACCGGGAATAAATATAGTGGCTTTTTCCAAATCAGGAATTTTACCCAGTAATTTAAACGTCTGGGAGGTATCTTTTTCATGCCACCCCAATTTTGTATCTTCTGTTTTGGAAAATATATTGTCCCAATGATCCTTTATTGCTGTCATGAAATCCTCCATATTGCTTGTCTGTCCCCCTGCCGGGTTATGTCTTATCGCCAGGGGTGGGACTATTGTTTTTCTTTGACCATGGCCAGGAACTCATCGTTACCGAGGGGGAGGCCGGTCTTCTCATGGGAATAAAACAAATCTGCCTCTGCCGCCGGTCTGGTTTCAGCAAGAAAATCCCGCCATCCCGTTTCAACTCTTTCCAACAATGGTCCTGTCGTCATCGCTCTTCATGATATGTGCCTTTGCACTGCTCCAGAGCCAATCTTCCGGTTCATCTACGTAATCCCTTTTGACCGGATTTATCTCGATATAGCGGGTGCAGGCAATCAGGTGTTTTTCGTCCAGCAGATGAGATGCGTATCGTCCCTGCCAAAACTGCCCCCTGCTGCCGGTTCGCAGGTTTATATATCTTGTGTACCGGCCATGTGCCGCCCTAAGGCATTTGGTCAGGGCGTTCTTTTCTCCGGGAACGGCAATCAGGTGAACATGGTCCGGCATCAGGCAGTAAGCCCAGACATCAACGCCATGACGAAGACAGCATTCCGTGATTATCTCAAGATAAACAGCATAATCATCATAACTCAGGAAGGTCTGCCTGCCCTGCAACCCTCGCTGGACAACATGGTGAGGTAATCCTGGTATTGTTATTCTTTTCATTTTTCACCTTGCATTGCAATTATCATATCTCTTGGAGCGGCTAGGAATATTTTGCATCCGCAATGATACACAGCATTTCATACATTATCGTCGCTGCAATCAAAGCGGTGTTACCTGATGGATCAAAAGGCGGTGAGACTTCCACAAGATCTGCACCCACTATATTCAATCCCCGGAATCCCCGAATCAGTCTCTGAGCTTCGATGGGCATAATGCCGCCTATTTCAGGTGTACCTGTACCCGGAGCAAACGCCGGATCAATACCGTCAATATCAAAAGAAAGGTATGTCCTGTCATCACCAACAATTTCCCTTGCCTCCTGAATCACCTTTTCAACACCCAAGCTTGAAAATTCTTCAATATAAATAATCCGAATCCCGTGTTTTGGTCCGAATTCCCAGCACTCTTCCGAGTTGGCAGCGCCCCTTATACCAATCTGTACAGTTCTTTTGGGATCCAGCACCCCCTCCTCAACGGCTCTTCGAAATGGTGTACAATGACTGTACTTGGAATTCATCTCCTCATCACAACAGTCGGTATGGGCATCAATATGAATCATACCGACGGGTTTGTCTTTTCCAAGGGCTCTCATTATCGGAAGTGTAATGGAGTGGTCTCCCCCCGCACTTATCGGAATGACCGAAAATCTGTGAAGTTTTTCAATAAACCCTTCAATATCTCTATGGCTTGATTCCACATCAAATATCTGTTTAAACGACACATCCCCGACATCACCTACGCGGCATAGAGCATAGGGATTTATCCGTGTGACATGGTGAATTTTACGCATCATGCTTGAGTAATCTCTGATTTGCCGCGGTCCCTGTCTCGCGCCGGAACGAGCTTCAACCGCGCCATCATACGGGATTCCGAGAAGCGCAATGTCAATGTCATTAAAATCAGTTATATACGGTGCTCTCATAAAAGTCGGTATTCCGCAATACCGCGGTTCATTCATTGAATCATATAAATCATTCATTTTGTCGGACATCCTTATCTATTGAGCATTGCCATTTGTCTTTTTTCTCCTGTTAGAAAGCCACCTTTGGAGATAATCATTCCCTTTCAAAAAATGCAACTATAAACACAGAATGAAAAAGTCATGGACTGCGTCCTGATAGGCTAGTGCACTCCATACAAGGACCACATGTCAAAATTTATCCGCCGGGCCTGAAACTTATTCGTTGAAGATGGTGTGGACCAGGCTTTGATAAAATTTTACCCCAAAGGGGATCACCTTATCGTTGAAATCATAGGCTGAATTATGCGCCGGAGCGGAGTCGCCGTTTCCAATGAATAAAAATGCGCCGGGAACTTTCTCAAGCATAAAGGAGAAATCCTCGCTTCCCATCCACGGGTTTTTCGCAAGCTCAAAGCTGTCGGGCCCAAAGGCATTTTCGGCCGCCTTCCTGGCAATTTTGAGCGCTTTGGAATTGTTCATTGTCACGGGATATCCTGCTTGCCAGTCAAATTCAACGGACCCGCCAAACCCTGTGGCAATGGAAGATGCAAGCTCCTCGATTCTTTTGATCATGAGGGTGCGGGTAACAGGATCCGTGGCCCTCAGGCTTATCTCAAGGAGTGCATGGTCGGGAATGATATTGCTGGCTGAACCGCTGTGGAATGATCCCACGGTTACCACCCCTGGTTCAAACTGATTGATATTCCGGGACACCACGGTCTGGAAGGCCGTCACTATTTGAGACCCGATCACGATGGGGTCTATGGTCTTTTCCGGCTGGGCACCGTGCCCGCCCTTCCCTATAACTTTTATCCCGGCCACATCTATGGAGGCCATCATGGCCCCGTCTCGGCTGGTAAATTGTCCCAGAGGAATCCCGGGCATATTATGGAGGGCAAATACATAATCACAGGGAAACCGATCAAAAAGGCCCTCTTCAATCATCAATCTGGCACCACCGAAATTTTCCTCGGCGGGCTGGAAAATAAAATGAACGGTTCCATTGAAACCAGAACCATTGAAACCAGAATTTTTAAAATCAGGGTCATTGGCCATGGCATGGGCCGCTCCAAGGAGCATTGTCATATGCCCGTCATGGCCACAGGCATGCATGCAGCCTTTATGGCGGCTTGTGTAGGCGTGTTGAGCCGATTCACATAAGGCCGATTCACATATGGGCAACCCATCCATATCCGCCCTCAGGCCGATGGCCTGGTTGGATTTTCCCCGCCTGAGGCTGGCCACAATTCCGGTACCGCCAATATTACCGGTCACTTCCAATCCCCAGCTTTGGAGCAGATCGGATAAAAACTTAGCAGTCTTGACCTCTTCAAGTCCCAACTCGGGATAGGCATGAAGGTGCTGACGAATGGATGCCAGGTTAATAGAATCGGGCGCATTCACAGGCAGTTTAGAATTTTCCCATGAACTTTCGTAAGCGTTCTGATTTTGGATTGTCCATGACCTGTTCCGGCGGTCCCTGCTCTTCGATACGCCCCTTGTCCAGAAAAATCAGGTGGGT
>JAFLJU010000421.1 GCA_022712835.1 Desulfobacteraceae bacterium | reverse complement strand
ATGTGTTAAGCACGCCGCCAGCGTTCATTCTGAGCCAGGATCAAACTCTCCAGTTATAATCCTTTGTTAATACTTTTAGGTCCTAAGACCCGCTCTTTCTTCTTTTCTCACTGACCAATTTTCAAAGATCAAACATTTTCGCTCGAAGGGCTGTTTAAAGTCTGACCTCCTGAAGACCGGCGAATAATGCAGGAATTTAGCCATATTGTCAAACCTTATTTTTCTTATATTTTTATTTTCTTCTATCTATTTGTTTTTTAAGATTATTTTTTCATTTTTTTTGAACCCATTTCTTTATAGTCCAGATATTTCAACAATCTTAAGGTTCCAGAGGCAATCAAAACAGGGAAAATCTTCCAAAAATAAACACCCCTCAAGAACATCATCACAAAGGATTTCTCACCCAAGATGCAAATTTTGGTAAACCCGGGTCGGTATCCCTTTTAATAGGCGGTCAAAGATCCCCCCCCCAAAAAGGGGGTTGCAGAAGAGGTGGCAATCCCACATTTCTTTACAGAAGGATGGCAAAATTGGAATCGCAAATGTCTAAGTCAATATTTCATTTGCTCAGACATTCACACAAGTTTTTGAAAATTTCTTTGTTGAATTGTTTGGCGACCACCTCTTCCCTTAATAATTTCATTACCTCATAGGGATTCTGCGCCTTCCTGAATGACTTGTCTCTGTAAGCCAGCGGTTCGTAGCTGTCAATCAAGCCGATTAGCTGACTCTCAAAACAGATGTCGGTGATCCCCCGTGGATATCCGGTACCATCTAGTTTCTCATGGTGTTCAAGGGCGACACGGGCGACAATTTCATCAAATTGGGTGGAGTTTTTTATGGTATCATGCCCTTTATAGGTATGTGTTTTAAAAACTTCAAACTCCTTTTTGGAAAGTTTTTGCTCACTGTTCAGGATTAACTTATCAATGTGAATGGATCCAATGTCATGCAACAGGGCAGCCACACTTATTTTTTTGGCTGCGTTATCAGGAATTCTATGATAGCAACAATATAGCATGGTCAGGGACAAGACGTTAATGGAGTGTTCAATAATGATATGTGAGTTGCTTGAAATTTTTGTCAATGCTTCAAACAATTCAGATTTTTTTGCATATCCACGGAACAAAATATCAATAGTTTCCGGCAATGTTTGAGACGAATTATCCAAGGACCCGGTTAACACCTCTTCAACAATCTCACTCAATACCAATCGAACCGTCTGGAGTCCCTTTGAAGCGATTTTTCTGGCAAGGTCCATATTTAGAGAAACCAACAACTCCTTGCCCGCATCATCTTTATCCTTACTTAGGATATAAATCTCCATGCCCTTGGCTTCTGAAATCTGGGATGAATCTAAAAACACACCCGCTTTTTTATAAAGAACGCCTTCACCCTTTTTTGAGAGATAATAAAATGGAATATCCTTATAAAGAGACAATTGAGAATTTTTAACTGTGATATACTCATTCATTAGTCAATAATTTTCCTAATTCATATATAACCGACCTGAAACGATGCAACTTTTTTATGGTGGATCAATATCAATGTTTGGAATCTGTGTAAAGTAATATTCAAATGTATCCGGATAAAAACGGTAACTTAAGAATGCAGGCGCAACTCTTTGCCTTGACCTGTTCCTATCCTTAATATAAAGTGCCTGGGAACCATGAACCTAGGCTTAAGGTATGGATTTTAGCTGGAGATAGCAGCACATTTTTCTTTTACAGGTTTCAATTAGCCTCGGTCATTAATCACCCTGAAAGCCCGGGGGATATATTGCTCTTAAAAAATCATAAAGGAACAAATGAATAGTTATAAAATTGCACTTGTTGAAGCGGTTTCGGATTTGACACATGTATATAGTCGTACGTATTTGCCCCGGGTGGGGCTTGCCACCATTGCATCTGTTCTGAACAAAAACGGGTATTCCTGTGATTTATGGATTAAGCCCATGTCTGATCTGGAAAAAAAGAATCTGGCAAATTATGACATTGTGGGGATTGGTTCTTTATCCAGCACGATCAAAGAGGCCTATCAACTGGCTGATCATTTAAGAAAACAGGGAACAACCGTTGTCATGGGTGGCCCCCATGTGACGTTTCTGACTGAAGAAGCATTGAGCCATTGCGACTTTGTTGTCAGGGGAGAAGGGGATGAAACCTTTCTTTCACTGGTCAGACTTCTTGAGCAAAACAAAAGTTTCAAAGACCTGAAGGGGATTTCATATAACAATGAGGACGCCTCATTTGTGCACAATAAAATACATGATGTGGTGGATTTTACCCAGGTTCCCTCTCCTGATTTCACCCTTTCTCCCCAGGTGGACAAGAATGATATCCCGCCCATAGTGGTAACCTCCCGGGGATGTCCCCATGATTGTTCTTTTTGCAGTGTGACCCCTATTTTTGGAAGAAAATATCGATTTAAATCCCATGAACAGGTGATTGCGGAACTGCGGCCGATTCAACACAGAAGTGTCTGTTTTGGGGATGATAATTTTTGTGCCAACCCCAAACGGGCAAAAGCCCTGATGCGGGAGATGATCAAACAAGATGCGGTTCCATTGAGGTGGTCAGGTCAAATGTGTGTGAGTGCGGCATCGGACAATGAATTATTGGATCTGATGGAAGAAACCCGGTGCAGAATCGTCTATGTAGGAATTGAGTCCGTTGATCCTGAAACCCTCAGCAAATATGGCAAGGCCCATACCGTGGACGCCGTTCAAAAATGCGTTGAAAACCTTCATAAACATAATATCGGCATCCATGGCATGTTCGTTGTTGACAGCAACGATAAACCCGAAGCTGCCAAAAACATTGTTGATTATGCCATTCAAACCGATATCGATACCATCCAGGTTTTTTCCATTACCCCCTTCCCCGGGACAAGGGCCTATGACGAGAATAAGGCAAACCTGATCCATAGCCAATGGACCCAATATGACGGCATGCATGTGGTGGTGAAGCCGGAAAAATGTTCGGCCCATACCATGCAGATGGCCATCATCAACCAGATGAAACGATTTTACAGCTTAAAACGCGCCCTAACATCCTACAGAAGACACAGGGGCTGGCGGGTTAAGTACCGTTTGGGGGGAAACCTGCTGGTCAGAAAATGGATGAAGGAAAATGCAGCTTATATAGAGAGCCTTAAAAAAGACTCCTCTTCCCTTGTGGGCCCAATGATTCCTGCATCCGATAAAGCCTGATGGCCTCAAGTCTGATGGCCTCAAATTTGATAGGTTTCAAAGGAACCCCCCTATGGATATAAAATCATCCCCCTTCCCCTTTTGTGAAATGGAGCCAAGCGCTATGGTTGCCAGACACAAGCATGTCTTTGCCGTTCTGGACACAAGCCCGGTCAGTGACAACCATCTGCTGATCATTCCTTTCCGGCATTGTGAAACCTATTTCGACCTGACGGCTGAAGAACGCTGTGATGCCCATGCATTGATCCAAGAATTAAGATTAGAAATTTTAAAGAAAGACCCTTTGGTGGAGGGATTCAATATGGGTGTCAACTGTGGGGAAAGCGCAGGTCAGACCGTTTTTCACACCCATATCCACCTGATTCCCCGAAAGAAAAACGATACCCCCCATCCCCGGGGCGGGGTCAGGGGGGTGATTCCGGACCGGATGAATTATTGAGTTAGCCGTTCCAATTCAGACCCGGGCCGCATGGCATATTTACCTTATCCGAATCGGCCGGTAATATAATCTTCCGTCAGTTGATGCAGGGGATTAAGAAAAATCTGATCCGTGGGCCCCACTTCTATAAGATCACCTAAGTGAAAATAGCCGGTTCGCTGGGATACTCTGGATGCCTG
>JAFLJU010000189.1 GCA_022712835.1 Desulfobacteraceae bacterium | reverse complement strand
CAAAAGGGTTCGGCAATTACGAATAAAAATCCTGAATGAACTATTTAACGGGCAAGATGATTCTGGGTGTACCGATGACAATGATTCCAAAGAACAAAGGAAATCAAGTGATGCAAAAACCTAACCGGACATCACTGATTTTGACTATGAATTTTATATCGTCTGTGTATTGATCGTGCAAGGAAAAACTATGGTTGAATGCTGAACAAATTCAACTATCCAGTGGATTTGATCTGGTTTATCACGTATAAACCTAAGTAAATGTGAGGTTAAGAGCCCCATTTTAACGATGCAATAAAACAACTTTTAGCCAGACCAGGAATATATATAGCATGGGCCGGAGACCGCGATCCAAAGAAGAAATAGACATTATCAAGAACAAGATACTTGAGTGTGCATTGACCATGATTGTGGACCATGGCTATGAAGAATTCAGTATCCGAAAGCTGGGGCCCCAATTGGGCATAGCCCCTAAAACAGTCTATAATTATTTCAAGAACAAGGATGAGATCTATCTCCACGTTCTCACCCGGGGCTTTGAAATTCTGTACCAGGAACTATACACAAGTGCAGCGCATTTGGAAGACCCCTTTGACAAGTTGTCTGCCCTGGCCCGGGCATATGTCCGGTTTGGCAAAGAAAAACCCAATTATTACGACATCATGCTCACCCGTTATATTCCCAAGTATAATGAATTTGTCGGCAAACCCCAGGAGTCCATCGCCCTCCAGGAACTACAGGCCGCCTTGAAACCATTTGATTTTCTTGTCCAGGTGATGGAGGAAATTATAGCAATACGTGGTGTTGATCGTAAGCGTGATGCCCATACGGATGCGGCTCAGTTAATGGCGACTCTCCACGGCATGGTTTCCCTAAAAAACAATTCCATCCTTGGATATATTTCCGGGGATCCAGACAAGTTAGTCGACACCATGCTTAAAAACATCATTGCCCCTTTTAACCCCGGGGTGTCCCAATCCTGAGCAAAATTTTCTTCCCTTTCTTTGACAGAAATAGTTTTTAAATACTTGACAAAAAAATATAGGTCTGACTATTACTTATATTAAAAGTAACGGGGTTACATTTATTAAACCCCCTAATTCCAGATAGATCCGGCCATTGGGAGGAGCCCTGTAACCCGTGCCTGATACCGCAGGGAATTGAAGAAAAGGAGAAAATGGATGAAATTCAGTCTGCTGTTGTTTGTTCTTCGTCTTAAGTTATTCTGGGCTGCCAGAAACAATGCGTCATTTAAAAAATTCATCAAAGATAAGTGCTTAAGTTTTGGTATTAAAACCCGTGACGGTTCAAGGGGGCGCCTCTTTGTCTTTAACAAGGGTCGTATCTCTTCCAGTGCCGGCAATCCGGAAAAACATGATTCCGCAATGGTCTGGTTCGATGCCAATACAGGTTTTCAGGTGATGGCTTCGGGTAACGAAGAGGCCGCCATTGCCGCACTAACCGAGAAAAAACTTATGGTAGAGGGTGATTTTAAGGAGTTCATGTGGTTTTCCAGAGCTCTGGACATAATGATGGGCAAGGCATAAACATGGGCCGTGTCAAATAAGCGTTGTCGAATGGGAGGTTTCAAATGGAAGTAAAAGCTACAATTAATGAAACAAATGCTCAACCCTGCGGTATTGTGCCCTTTGATAAAGATTGGGGGACAGGTTACAATTCATGGGAAGAGAATCCTTCGCCTTTTCCAAGGGTCAACCGGTTAAAGAAATTTGTGGATGATTATCCATTTACGGTTGACCATGAACGGGCCTACCTGGTGACCCAGGCCCATAAGAAACATTCTGACAAACCCCAGATCATTCGGTGTGCAAAAGCCCTGGCCCATGTGTTAGAAAATTTCACCATCCATATTCTCCGTGACGAACTGATCATCGGCGAGATGGGGGCGCCAATAAAATCCGCCCCCATATTCCCGGAATTCTCCCTGGACTGGATCCTGGATGAGATGAAGAACCATCCCTGGAATAAACGACTCCATGACAAGTATACCATTTCAAAAAAATCTGAAGCCAAGCTAAAGGGGATTGCTTCTTTCTGGAAGGGAAATACCGTTGAAGAAACCGTCATTGCCAGGATGTCCGAAGATGAATTTAAAGGCACCCACCTGGGACGGGGAGTCTATCTTCTAAACCTATATCTGTCCGGCGGCATCGGCCATACCCAGGCCAATTACGAAAAACTTCTGGCCAAGGGTTTTGGGGGGCATAAAAAAGAGGTCCGTAAAAAATTACTCTCCCTTGATCCCACCATTTCAGAGGATCTGAAAAAAAGAGAGTTCTATGAAGCTGAGATCATCGTCCTTGATGCATCCACTGCACTTTTAAAACGGTATTCAGCCCTTGCCGGAAAATTAAAAAAACAGGAGAAAAATCAGGAGTGGAAAGAGGCGCTTTCAAAAATTGAGGCAACCTGTGACTGGGTGGCAGACAATCCCCCAAGAACCTTCAGGGAAGCCCTGCAGCTTTGTTATATTGCAACCACCATCGTATTAACCGAATCCAATGGCCATTCCGTGTCCTATGGCAGGTTTGACCAATATATGTTTCCTTTTTACCAGCAAGATATTGCATCGGGAACCGAAACCAAGGAATCCATCCAGGAGTTGCTTGAAATCGGGCTTTTTATCAAAGATCTCTGGTGGACCAAGCTTCGGGACCGCCTTACCGTTATTGCCAATTCAGGAAGGGGCATGGGTGGAGACTCTTTGACCATTGGCGGAGTTGATGAACAGGGACGGGATGCCACCAATGATTTGAGTTATATGATCCTGGATGCCCAGGTGCATACCCGCTCAGGGGTTCCCTGGGTGGCTGTCCGTCTCCATGAAAACAGCACCAGGGAATTCAAGATAAAAGCATTCAACGTTGTCAGGCTGGGAACCGGTCAGCCCAAGCTCTTTAATGATCAGGCTGCTGTTCCTTCCATGATCAGGGGGGGCAGAACCGAAAAGGATGCCCGTAACTACCATGTGGTGGGCTGTGTTGAGATCGATGCGGGCGGGAAAGAGTATGGGTGGCATGATTCTGCCTATTTCAGCATTGCCAAGATCCTTGAATTTGCCATCAATGACGGTCGATGTATGGGATGCGGGGCCCATTGTCTTAGATGGGACCAATGTGGGGGAATTGGAAAACAAATTGGACCTCAAACCGGAAGCCTTGCCGATTTTACCTCCTTTGACCAGGTCAAAGACGCCTATGACAAACAGATGAAATATTGGTGTGACCAGATGATTGCAGGAACGGAAATAATGGATCTCACCCACCAGGAACTCAAACCCCTGCCATTTCTGTCAACTATCATGGATGATTGTACGGGGAAGGGACTCGATGTCTCTGCCGGTGGTGCTGTTTATAACTTTACCGGTCCCCAGGCCGTGGGTGTCGGCACCGTGGCTGATGGGCTTGCCGCCATCAAACAGCTTGTTTTTGAAGAGAAAAAGGTGACAGGAGAAGCGCTTCTGGACGCCTGCGAGAAAAACTGGGTGGGGTATGACCCGTTGTATGCACTGGTGAACAGCAGCAAAGTTCATCACTACGGCAATGATGACGACTATGCAGACGAGTTGGCCTGTTTTGGGGTGGACACCTATTGTAAATATATTGAGAACCGGCCCAATTCCCGTGGCGGTCATTATTTGCCCGGTGTCTATTCGGTGTCGGCCAATGTGGGCTTAGGATTGCTCCAATGGGCATCGGTTGACGGAAGAAAGGCACTTGAGCCTGTATCCGATTGCGTTGGGGCGGTGCACACCCAAGCCGGGTCCCATGATATTAAGGGGCCCACAGCCATTGCAAAATCAGTATCCAAGCTGGACCATATCCGGGCAACCAACGGTACCCTGTTGAATTGGAAGTTTACCCCATCCTGTGTGGCCGGGGAAGCAGGACGGGACAACCTTATTTCGCTGATAGATGTGTATTTTGACCGGAAGGGGATGCACAGCCAGTTTAACATCATCGGTAAAGAGACCCTGGAGGCTGCTTTGAAAGATCCGGATAACTACAAGGATCTTCTGGTCCGGGTGGCAGGCTACAGCGCCTACTTTGTAGAGCTGAGCAAGCCCCTACAGTATGATATTTTATCCAGGACAGAGCTCTCCTTTGATTGATGGGTGGCCTGATATGATAGATGAGGCCTTAACCGGCATTGTATTCAATATCCAGCACTTTACCGTCCATGACGGCCCTGGCATCCGCACAGAGATATTTCTCAAGGGCTGCCCCTTACAATGCAAGTGGTGCAGCAACCCGGAGAGCATCAAACAAAAACAGCAGATCGGGGTCCATGGCTCCCGGTGCATTGGTGTTGAGGCATGCGGCTATTGTCTTAAGGCCTGTCCTGAATCTGACCCTGAATCTGACCCTGAATCTGATCGGGGCATTTTTGTCATAGATGAAAACAAAGTGACAGCCATTGATCGAAACCTTTGCACTGATTGTTTAAAATGCGCAGAGGTCTGCCCGGCTGATGCCCTTAGCCCATGGGGAAACATCATGTCGGTGAAGGATGTCATGGCAGAGGTGATGGCAGATGTGGATTTTTATGAAAAGTCAAAGGGCGGGGTAACCCTGTCCGGAGGAGATCCCCTTATTCAATGGCCCTTTACTTTGGAGATCTTAAAGGCGTGCAAGGCACAAAACATTCACACCTGTTTAGAGACAGAACTCCATTGTAAAAATGATATTCTGGAGAAGGTGCTTGCCCATACGGACATGGTCATCACCGACATCAAACACATGGATGAGGATTGCCACAGGCAGTATACCGGTGTGGGCAATTCCCTAATACTTGCCAATCTCATTAAAACCGTTGAGATGGGAATGCCGGTTGTGATCCGAATACCAGTGATTCCCGGCCACAACAATGATGAAGATAATATCAGGGCAACCGCCGGGTTTATTTTAAACAAACTGCACAATAAGGTGATCCAGGTACAATTGCTTCCCTACCGCCCCTTGGGAATAGAGAAATACCAATCCCTGTCCATGGAATACCCCATGGCAAAATTTTCAGCCCAGGACCCAAAGGCCCGGGAAAAGGACATGTTAAACCTTGTTTCTGTGTTGCAATCCAACGGTATCCCGGCTGTGGTTGGTGCAAATTCAAAGTATTGATATTGGATCACATGAAAATGAAGACAATCTGTTTACCATATTAAAATTAAAAATTTTCTATACACGCGAATTTCTCCTTTATAAATGAAAATATTAATCAAACCACAAAGATTACGTCATATTCATGGCCAGGGATTTTTGGGTCCCGGTTTTGTCGGCAATATCAACTTTTTTTGGGGTTATCGAAAAGTTGAACTTTTGCCAAAAAGAATATAGGTTCAAAGGATTATTTTTGTCAATACTATAAACCCGCTTGCAAAAATAAAAAAACAAATGGGTTGAGGGGTCCGGATATTTGATATTGCTTGCTTGTTTAAACCGGTTGTGTTTACTCTGTTGCATACCTTAATAAAATCAAAGAACTTTTGAAAAACATGTTGGAGGGACGAATCACTCAGGAAATAGACATAATTGACAAATTAACAAAACACAAGATATTATCGGGTTCCCTAAGGATCCTCATCCCTTTATATACAACCTATATCATCTTTGTGTTAAGTGTTTTTCTGCTCTTTATTCCTATCCAAAAAAAACAATTACTGGATCAAAAAAAAGAAACCATTCTTCAAATAACCAATGGTGTATTGAGTTTGTTGGCCACATTTGAGTCCAGAATAAAACTGGGCGAAATCTCACCTGAAAACGCGCGGAAAGCAGCCTTAAGTCAGGTTCGTTATCTCAGATACGGGCCCGAGGGCAAGGACTATTTCTGGATCAACGATTTCCATCCTTTTATGATCATGCACCCTTTTCGCACGGATTTAGAAGGCAAAGACATGACGATTTTCAAGGACTCCGCTGGGAATTACCCCTTTGTTGCCATGGTGGAAATGGTGATGAAAAATGAAGGCGGGTATGTAGATTATTTTTGGCAATGGAAAGATCTCCCTGGAAAAGTGGTCCCGAAAACCTCCTATGTAAAGCTATTTGCTCCCTGGGGCTGGATTATCGGAACCGGCATTTATGTGGAAGATATTAATCGGGAAATCACATCGATTACCCAGACGTTTATACCGATTTTCTGGGGTATTCTGATCTTTATCGTTTTGCTTTCTCTTTATATTTCCCGGCAGGTATTCCTTTCCGAAAAGAGGAAAGCCCTGGCCCAGCAAGCAAAAGATCTTGAAGAGCTGCGATTGAAAAAGCTGCTTGAATTAAGCCAAATGACCCGGGAACCCATGAATACGCTGACAGAATTTGCCCTTGAAGAAGCAATCGCTTTAACCCAGAGTCAAATTGGATACCTGGCCTTTCTAAATGAAGATGCATCTCAACTGACCATGCACACCTGGTCAAAGCAGACCATGAAACAATGCGAGATTGCTGACAAAATACTGATATACAATGTGAGCGATACAGGGCTCTGGGCGGAAGCTGCCCGATCCGGAAAACCGCTCATCATAAATGACTATGCGAATTGCTCCTCGCCGGAAAAAAAAGGATATCCCGACGGGCATGTCAACATTATACGGGTAATGAATGTTCCCATATTTGACCATGACAAAATGGTCGCTCTCACCGGGGTTGGAAATAAAGCCACGGATTATAATGACTCGGACGTCCGTCAATTGGAACTGATGATGGACGGGATGTGGAAAATTCTTCAAAGAAAGAAGGCCGAGGACGACCTGCAAAAAAGCGAGGAACGCTATCGTTTGCTGGCAGACAATGCAACCGATGCGATCTGGATTATACAACTTTCAGATTATACATATTCATATGTGAGCCCTGCCATGGAAACGATTTCAGGGTATCCGCCAACTGAATTTTCAAATTTAAAAATGGGGGCGGGCATGAGCAAACGCTCCTTTGAGCGGATATCCGCAGCCATCTCCGAAGAACTTGACCGGGAGTCCGAAAAGGGCGTGGATCCAAACCGCACCGGGGTATTTGAATTGGAGATGACCCAAAAAAATGGTTCAGAAATCTGGACAGAAATTACCGCCCGATTTTTGAGAGATGAGAAGGGTCTCCCGGACAGAATACTGGGGATTACAAGGGATATCACCCACCGTAAAAATATGGAAAAAGAACTGGTGAAAACAAATACAGATCTGAGGCTTGCACAGAAAATTGCCCGGGTTGGTAATTGGTCCATTGATCCTGGAACCGAAGTTCGTGTCTGGTCTGAAGTGGTGTATCAAATTTTTGAACGTGATCCAAGCCTGGGCCCCTATTCTCTTACAGAGTTTAAAAAAATATATGTGGGAAAATGGTGGAAAAAGTATAAGGTTGCCGTTCAAAAGGCCACCTTGGAAGGTCTCTCCTTTGATAGTGAGTTTAAACTGGTCCTGCCCTCGGGGAAGGTGAAATGGATAAATTCCATCTGTGAACCAGAACCCGAACCAGGACCCCATGGCCATTTCCTCAGGGGAACCATCCAGGACATCACCGAGCGCAAAAAAATGGAAGCACGTATCCAGCAGACCCAGAAAATGGAAGCTCTGGGCACCCTTGCAGGAGGGATTGCC
>JAFLJU010000534.1 GCA_022712835.1 Desulfobacteraceae bacterium | reverse complement strand
AGATTATCTACGTGTTACTCACCCGTGCGCCACTCTACTAAGGATTGCAAGCAATCCCGTTCTCGTTCGACTTGCATGTGTTAAGCACGCCGCCAGCGTTCATTCTGAGCCAGGATCAAACTCTCCAGTTATAATCCTTTGGTACTGCTTTTTAGGTCCTAAGACCCGCTCTTTTTTCTTTTCTCACTGACCAATTTTCAAAGATCAAACTTTCTGCTGGAGAGAGCAACTTTCCCCTCTCGGCCAGAACTCAAACAGACTACCTGAAGTTTAAAATATTGTCAAACGATTTTTTAACAAAATCAAAAGAAATATTTATTTCAAAACAAGACCCGCCGGAAGTCTTTCTCCGAACTGAACATTTTTTTCTTTTAAAGCCATTTTTGTTTTTTCGGTTACCATTTTTAGCAGAAAGGCATCTGCCCCTGTCTTTACCAACCACTCAGAGACCTCGGCCACAATCACAGAATCCACATCTCTGTTCCGGTCTCCGGTCTTTCTAACGATCTCAGCCACAAGAGGTTGGGCTGGGTCCTGTTCTTTCCATTTTTGTTTCATCACCCTGCGAACCCATCGGCTCACTTCCGATGGCGGCACCACCCTATCTGCTGAACCGTATAATAACTCCCGGGCGCCTAGACGACCCAGGGCCCAGAACAAACGGTCCTGTTTTTTTCCTGGTTTAAGCTGGGGCAAGAGGGCCTTGGCCAGTACAACCTTGTCCTTGACGAGCAACCGCTCCATATTTCCTGCGGCCATCCAGAGTTCGATCAGCTCCTGGGGAGAGAGACTGCCCTTGTTTGTTTTTCCCGTAATCAATAAAGAGGTGGTGTCCTGATAAAATTGTCTTTGTTGCCCGGCCTTTAACCCGGCGGCAATCCGCCTGATAAAAATCCACCATTCAAGCCGATTCTGAACAGCTTTGTTTGACCCTAACCCTGACAGATAAATCTTCCATAATTTCACAGCCCTTTCTGTGTCAAAGGCATCTCCGAACCCGGGACGCATGCAAAATCCCGTCAAATTCAGCCACCTTGCTTCATGATCCTCGGAAAGTGTTCTTGAAGCTTCAATGGAAAGGAGCCGATCTGCCACCCGCCGTAAAAAAGACAACGGCCAATAGGCTTTTTTCTGTCCAACCATCCCTTCGATAACTTTTACGATTCCTTTCAAATCATCAGCTGCATTGTTTTTAGCACAAAAGACTTGCTCAACCCTGTCACACACCATACTAATCAAATCATCATCATACACCTCGGTTTCAGCGGATTCAATTCCCTGTCCGGAATCTCTAAGCTGAAATTGTAATTTCCATCGATGATCACTAACGGCTGATTGGCAATACATGGCAAGGGTTCCCATCTCGGTATATTCTGCCCCAATTGTGACAGGAATAGCCTTCTGCTCACCATTTTTACCAAACTTTATGATTGTCTGAATAGGTGCCATGGATGTCAGGGAATCATCAAGGGAAATCACGCTGCCAGCCCTATCACCCGATCGAAAGCTTGAGCTGTAAACATCAAAACTCACCGGTTGATTGGCCCTGACCTCGTAAGACATTTTAGGAAGATTAATCACAGACCCTTCGTCAAGGCCTCTTTCAACAATACAGACAGCTTTGGGGTCATTTTCAGATTCCAATGTAACACCAATATAATAACTGCGCGGACTCCCACTGCCCACCCGAACCCCAAGCCCCTGTTTAACGAGGCCATAATAGGATGCCCCTATGCCAACAGCCAGCTCCGGGGTATCATTCTCAAGAATCCTGGGCTTTTGCAAATCATCTGTTTTAAACCATCTTCGAATGGCTTCCTTAATACGTGATTGAACAAGAGTCGGCTTCAGGGTGCCCCCATTAAACAAAATGAAATCCGGCATGGGCGACTCTTTGGAAAGCTTATCTTTTATACTTTCCCGGTGTTTTTCCAAAAATCGGACAATATGCTTGGTCACTGAGGATTCTTTTTCAAAGGGCAAACCAAAATCTGCTATCTCTTTTCCCAGATCCATATCAATTAAATCCGCCGTGTCCACATCGGGATAGAACTGTCCTCTTAAAACGTTTTCCACATCTCCACGGGTCAGATCCGCAGAAAGGGTTCCTGAAATAAGTGCCCGCCCCTCACCTTTCAATGTAATCCGGACCGTCCGTTCCCTGTTTTCAAGAATTTGTTCTTTGGCATCCCGGCATCGGTGGCACAGGGTCTTCCATTTATCCGGCGTCAGGCTCGACCTGGATCGAAATTTTGATTCAACAATCTTGGCCAGGGCAAGATCTATATTATCTCCCCCCAATATTAAATGGTCACCAACTGCTAGGCGCTCAAACCGTGGCGATCCTTCAGCAGCGGTTACAGTAATCAAACTAAAATCGGTAGTACCACCACCGACATCGCAGACCAGAATCAGGTCATCCTCTTTTATAGTCTGCTGCCAGTCCTGTTCATGACGAATTAACCAACTATAAAAAGCTGCCAGGGGTTCCTCAAGAAGGGTTACAGAAGTACCAAATCCTGCAAGCCGAATCGCTTCCGCAGTCAGATCCCTTGCTTCTTCGTTAAAAGAAGCCGGTACTGTGATCACAACAAATTGGTTTTCCAGAAATTGATCTTCATCCTTAACAAAATGATTCCAGGCGCTGCGGATATGTGACAAATATTCCGCTGTAGCAGTCACAGGAGAGATTTTCTCAACCCCTTCCGATCCCCAGGGGAGTATTCTGGCTTTCCGGTCAGCCATGGGATTGCATAACCAGCTTTTGGCAGAAGAAACCAGCCTGGAGGGTATTTTAGATCCGTGATCCCTGGCAAAGGTTCCGGCAAACAAATCTTCCCTTTTTTTCCATGGATGTTTTAATACTTCCTTTGAGATATCATAGGTCCCCGGGATATATAAAAAGGAGGGGAGAACCGGAATTTTTGTAAACTCTCCATGCCCGGTCAACTGGGGCACATTAAACACCTTGATCAGCTTATTGGTATCCGGCGCATCACCACCTTTTGCGACCGCTTCTTTCAGCAGAGACACATCCACATAGGACACAGCAGAATTGGTGGTTCCTAAATCAATACCAATGGCATATTGTTTGTCCTTAAAATCCAAACCAGCTCCTGAATAATTTTATAATTTGTATTGCTAGGAAATTTCAATCTCGGCAGGCGTCATGATACCTGAATTTTGAATATCAGACAATTTGGGCACATCCTTTTTCCCGGCCTTCCATCCCCGGTGTTTTAAAATTCCAGTAAACGGAGGCTCTCCTGAAACATTTCCCACAAGGGTTATGGCATCGATATCAAATCCGGGTTCAATGGTAACGGATTCTCCTTCCTCCGCCTCAATAACCGGCCTAGGATCAATATATTTTTTGATGGCCTTTTTGCAATCTTCCTGGATACTTCTGACGGCAGCACCGATCTGCTCATCCTCATACAAACTCAAATCTTCATCAAAGAAATCAAGAAGCCGGCCATCCCGTTGGAGAACAGACAAAGAATGAAGAAACAA
>JAFLJU010000096.1 GCA_022712835.1 Desulfobacteraceae bacterium | reverse complement strand
CCTTTGAGATTTTCCAGCCAGTAGATGTCAAATACGGGATTTTCACTGTTAAAGGCAATAATTTTCTGCCGCTTTCCCGAGGCATAGATAAAATACATCTTCCCGGATTCATCAATCCAATAAATCATGGCGGCGTGGTTGTTATTCAGAACGATGAGATCCCCATTTCGTAAATCATTTTTGTCCACTTCTCGGGTGTTGTCTAGCAAGTAAGCCATGGGAAGATATTCACCATAGGACAATCCCGCTTTTTGTGCTGCCAATGTGTAAATGGAAAAGAAAAGATAGGAATTGTCAGATGTCCCGGATATTTGGGGGTTTCCGCCCAGTTCATAGGGAATTCCGATAAATTGATCTGCAATGGAGGGAATGCTTTGTCTGAAAATTTTTGCCTGCACCCCGTAAGAGCTATTACCTGGCTCCACAGAGTCAACGGTCTGTTCCTGATTTAAGCCCCACGCAGAACCGACCCAACACAAAAACAATATGATCGCAACCAGAATATTTTTCATGATTTTTTCTCCCTTTGCTTACCTTATTACACGGATAGTAAAATATAGAATACTGGAACAAAAAAGGCAAGAAAGATCCCACTTCTTTAGTCCATGGCTAAACTTGTCTAAAATTTCTTCCCCCATAGCGTTAAACCAGCTTGTCGGAAAAAATGCTTTGTGGTAAAAATCTGCGCAACACAGGTTAATTTAAAAAAGAAGATTCAAATGCGCATAAAAATTTTACGGCAAATAAACCTCCCCATTGATGATACCGCCTGGGAGCAACCTCCATGGAGTAATATCCCCGGCAATAGGATACAAAACCATATGGGTAAAACCCCCGATCATTTTCCACGGGCAGAGGTAAAAATAGCCTATGATGAGACGTCTATATCCTTGATGTTCCATGTGACAGACCAATACGTCCGGGCAGTTGCAGTGGCGCATCAGGACAATGTGTGGGAGGACAGTTGTGTTGAATTTTTCTTTACACCAAATTCGGATGTGTCCAAAGGCTACTTCAACCTTGAAATGAATTGCGGGGGCATGATGCTCTTTCATTTTCAGCCAGGACAGGGCAAAGACCGGATTATTATCCCGATAAGCGACTGTAACAGAATAAGGGTTGTCCATTCTTTACCGAAAATAATAGAACCTGAAATCAAAGAACCCGTTACCTGGACGGTTGCCTATTCGATCCCTTTGGCCCTGGTGGAAAAATATTGTACAATGATCCCGCCGGGGCCACAGGTTGAGTGGCGGGGCAATTTCTATAAATGTGGTGACAAAACATCCCATCCCCACTGGTTAACCTGGGCCCAGGTTGACTTCCCCAAACCCAATTTTCACCTGCCCCAGTCATTTGGCATACTGGAATTCCAATGAGAATTCACTCTTCTGTTTATCCAAAATCCCTTAAATTTTTTGGGAAAAAGTCTGGGTCTCAATGGGTTTGAGTAATATCCCCTTTATCCCCATATTTAATTTCCAAGTTGTTTTCCTTTCCTATTATTGTCCTTGGCAGCGTTCCCTATAACTATAGCTTTTGATAACCGCTGGGTATAATTGTTTTTAGGGAATGGTCCAGTCCGTTAAGGCTTTCAGATAGCCCTACAAAAAAATAACCACCCGGTTTTAATGCCCGGCAAAGACGGTCGACAACCTTTTGCCGTGTTGGGGTATCAAAATAAATCATGACGTTTCTGCAAAAAATAATATCAAATGTATCAACAGGCGTGTCTGACAGCAGGTTGAATTTTGCAAATGAGACCATTTGTTGAACCTTAGGCCTCACTCTGACATGATCTTTCCATCTATCTTTGCCCTTTTGAAAATAGGTATGCAGCAAGTGAAGGGGAACATTTTTTACCCGATCATTTGAATAAACAGCCCGCCGGCCAAGATTCAGCATGGAATCAGAAACGTCAGACGCAAAAATATTAAATATGAATGAATTGGCAAGCAATTGAACCGCAATTGAAAATGCTTCTTCTCCGCTGGATGATGCAGCACTCCAGATTTTTAAAGGTATATCTTTGTCCAATGTCTTAAGAATATATTCACAATGTTTGTTTTCTCTGAAAAAAAAGGTGTGGTTGGTGGTAGTCGCATCGATAAATTCGCTGAACTCATCCGGGTCCGTCGATATCAAATGAATATAATCCGAAACAGATGCTATTTTTGTTATCCGCATTCTTTTGGCCAACCTGGCGACCAAAAGACTGTATTTTTTTTCATTCAGAACCACTCCGGATTCTTTATAAACAATTTTAGAAAGTTTTTGATGTTGTTCGCTATTAAGCGTTTTTTCAGATTTCATAAAAAATTTGCCTTGAAAGGTAATTTACATTGTTTCCAAAAGAGAGATGGCCTTATGGGCAATCGCTTTGATATCCAGGACATAATCAACCCCACCCATATTTATGGCTTCCTTGGGCATGCCGAAAACCACACTGGAGTTTTCATCCTGGGCAATATTAACGGCGCCCGCACTTTTCATATCCAGCATTCCTACAGCACCATCTTTGCCCATGCCAGTCAGAATGATGCCCAGGGCATTGGCCCCGGCAAATCTGGCAACTGATTTGAACAACACATCCACCGCAGGCCGCTGATAATGGACCAGAGGGCCGGTTTTAATCTCTACATAATATCTGGCGCCACTTCGTTTAAAAATCATATGGTAATTGCCCGGTGCAATCAAAACCTGACCGTTTGTAACCGTATCCCCATTCTGTGCTTCCTTGACCCTCATCTGGCACAGCCCATCCAGACTTTGTGCAAAGGAGGTGGTAAACTGTGCAGGCATGTGCTGGACCACCACAATCCCTGGGGTGTTGTGTGGCAACCGGGTCAATACATTCTTTATTGCTTGTGTTCCACCAGTGGAGGCCCCAAGGGCGATGATTTTATTGGTTGTGGCGGCAAGAGCCATGGACCCGATGGCAGGTAGCGGTTTATTCTCGATATTTTGGGCAGGTGACCCCATCATTTTTGCCCCATAAACCGCCCTGATTTTTTCTGCCAGCTGCAGGCTCATATCCCCCACAGAATAGGCACTACTGGGTTTGGAAATGACTTCAAGGGCACCTAAAGAAAGTGCTTCAAGGGCAATTTTACTACCTTTGGTCGAAAGAGAGCTGACAATAATCACCGGAAGGGGGTGGTGTTTCATCAATTTTTTTAAAAAAGTGATCCCGTCCATTCTTGGCATTTCAATGTCAAGGGTAATCACATCGGGTTTCAGCTTGACTATTTTATCCCTGGCAACGTAAGGATCCGGCGCAGTGCCGATAACGGTAATTCCTTTCTGTTTCGACAATTGTTCAGAAAAAACCTTTCTGACAACAGCAGAATCATCGACAACCAGAACTTTGATATCATGGGACATATAAAGGCTCTCCGATTTTTCACCTAGTCCATTATTACGGCAATTGCCATTTTTGATTCAATGGTTTCAACAAGGAAAAACACCTGCCTATCTGAAATTTGAGAAATATCCATCATCTCTGGAATACCCAGTTCAATCAATACCAGATGTCCGGAAACTTCCCCTGTAAATGCCAGCCAACAGGCCATATTGTTCTTTTTATGACCGATCTAATGGGTAAAGAATCATCCACTATCAATATTGAATATGACATTATTTTTTCTCTTGTATTTTCTTGTTAAGCCATATGTAAGAGCGCTTCAACTTGTTTCATGTTTATGCCAAATTCTGCGATAATCATCAAAACATCCTCGGCTGACAACCCCAGATTTTTCATCACCTGATGTTTAAACCGGTAGGAAAGGCCATCCGATCCCACCCCTTTTCCAATCATCATGCAGATGCAGTCGGCAAGATAAACAACCCCAATTTCCTTGTCACAAATTTTGTCTTCATCGGCCAGGTGATGGTGACGGATGATGTTGATCATCCGGGGGCTGAACTTCCACATTTTTGCAATCATGGCACCCAGTTCAGCATGATCGATACCCAGAACCTTTTTTTCAGCCTCCAGAAAGCTGAAGTTTTGCATCTCAACTAAACGCCTAATTTCCCGGGCCCCATCCAATACATATTTTTCTAGAATAATTTTCCCGATATCTTTAATCAGAGCAGAGGTAAACAGGGTATTTTTATTTTCCAAGGACAGCTTCACGGCCACCTGTTTGGTCACCATAGCTGACGAGACAGAATATTGCCACATATCGCCCTGGGCTAACCCATATCCTTCCTGGCTGCCAGAAAGCGCTTGGGCCCCTGCTTTTATGAGTGCAAGTTCAATCACCTGATCCGTACCCAGGATATTAACGGCATCTTTAATTGACTCTGCCGGATTTTTAAGACCGAAAAAAGCAGAATTACAGGTTTTTAAAATACCTGCCGTGATAATCGGGTCATATTGAATCACATTGGCAATCTCTTCCATTGAGCACGGACTATCCACCACAGCCAGCAGTTGATTGACAACGGCAGGAATCGGCTTTAGATTTTTGATCTCTTTCATAAGCGTTTGAAGGGACGTCATATTCTCGCCTCCTTGGCCCCGGAAGTTTTGACATAGATGTCACCTGTGGCAATTTCAATCCTGACGGTCCGATTGGTGTTCCCGCCGACATCCTGTTTGCTGATCATCACATGATTCTTAAAAAACATTTTTTTAAGGGCCATGTAATTTCTTTTGCCGATATTGAAGAAACCTGCCTGATCCAAAATTTCTGCACCGCCTGCAACATAGACCGTCAATCGTTGCTTGGCCGCCCCCAGGTGATAAGCGGTTTTAAACAACCTGGGGATGCCGGAATCTGCAAACATATAGGGCCTTGCAGTTGCCTTATTTTTGTCAATGGAAGACTCGGGGAGCATATAGTGTAGGATTCCGCCAACCTTAACAACAGGATCGTAAATGACAAGCCCGATACAGGAACCAAGAGAATAGGTGATAATCGATTCCTCCGGGTTATTGCTCACCTTCATATCTGCAACACCAACTATCTGTTTCATTTAAGATCCCTTTTATTCGCTCAATATTTTTATATTTCCCTGGGATGGTTGGTAAAAACAAAATATTTATTGTCTTCATTGAGGATATGATGGGTCAGTTATCCTTTAGATACAATTGAAAAAATACCATGGATATCCAGAATCAACCCCACTCTTCCATCCGCAAGAATGGCACCGCCAGATATCCCATCCACATCTTCAAGATTGCTACCTAGGCTTTTAATAACATATTCGTCCTTGCCCAAAAGTTCATCTATGAACAAAGCCCTTTTTTCACCCTTGGATTCCACAACCACCACAAGGCCCTCTTGAACAGATTTCTTGTGTTGACTGCTACCATAAATTTCATTTAAACGAATCATGGGAATCAGGCTTCCACGGTCTTTGACCATCTCAGCTTTGCCCTCAACCGTAAAATAATCCTCCTTTTCAGGCTTGAATGCTTTTTGGATGGCAATTGTCGGAATCACATATTTTTCTTCATCCACCCGGATCAACATTCCATCAATAATCGCAAGGGTCAACGGTAGGCTGATCGTAAATTTTGTACCACGGCCTTTTTCCGAGGCAATGTTCAATTGTCCTCTAAATTTTTCGATACCGGACTTGACCACATCCATGCCAACTCCCCTGCCTGACACATCTGTAATTTCTTTTGCCGTGGAAAAACCGGGCTCAAGAATCAAATCATATGTTTGCGCATCGGTCAGCTGTTCATTACCGGTAATAAGACCGGTCTCTTTTGCCTTTTCAAAAATTCTGCCTTTATCCAGTCCTTTACCGTCATCTTCAATTTCGATAATGATATGTCCCCCCCTATGATAGGCGCGAAGAATAATTTCACCCTGGGACGGTTTTCCATTTTTAAGCCGGTGAGATGCAGATTCAACCCCATGGTCACAGGAATTTCTGATCATGTGCACCATTGGTTCATACAGTGCATCCACCACATTTCTGTCTATCTCGGTATCTTCTCCCACCATCTTTAAATTGATCTCTTTGCCGGATTTTTTTGCTAAATCCCTGACAAGCCGAATCATTTTCATGAAAGTGGCTTTTATGGGGATCATCCGCATGGACATGGCAATGTTTTGCATATTGGTGACGATCAGTCCCAAATGAGACACGTTTTGGCTAAGGGATGGATCATTTATCGTTTTTTGTTTCAACATGGACTGGGCGATAACAAGCTCTCCTGCGAAATCCACCAGATCATCCAGCTTTTGAGTGCTCACCTTAACCTGGGAATCCACTTTCTTTTTCGGCTGGTTTTGATCGATCAAGGCCGATTCAACCTGTTGGGATTGAACCAATTTTTGTTCAACCAGTATTTCTCCAATTTTTTTCTCTGGTTGATTTTTTTGAATCTCAAGTGCCTGGTCCAAAGAGTCCTGATCTACCATTTTTTTCTTGACCAGTATGGCCCCCAGCGGTTGTTTTTCCCCTTTTATCAGAGAAACCTGAAGGGTTTGAAGTTTATCCCTTAAACCATTCACATCAACATCGTCATCCGGCGGCATAAATCCGTTGTCCGTTCCCTGGCTGACCCTGGCGATAAGAATTTTTAAGGTATCCACTGACTCTAGGATGACATCCGTGGCCGTATCATTAATTAAAAATTCTCCGCTCCGGGCGCTATCCAAAAGATTTTCCGTGGCATGGGCAAGCTTGTTTATTTTGGTCAGGGATAAAAATCCAGACACCCCTTTAATGGTATGAAAGGGACGGAAGATATCATTGATAATATCCATATTGGAAGGATCCTGCTCCAGGTCAATCAAATTCACTTCAATGGTATCCAGATTTTCCAGGGCTTCGGATACGAAATCAATCAGGATTTCCATATCATCCGGTGATATTTTCTTCGGCGATATCTCCTCAGAAGCTTCCTTCTCGGATGATCTTTTTTCCGGATCGGTTTGAATTTTAATCCCAGGCGTCTCTATAAGGTCTGCCTCTTTTGTTTTTTGTTCTTCAGTAAAATTATTTTCCAGTAATTCTAAAACATCAGAATAATCAAAGATAAAGGGTTCACCTCTTTTTAAATGATTTAATATCGATTTAAGGAGGACCACCCCTTCTTCAATGGGCCGGGTTTTATATATATTTTCCAGGGTCAATTTTTCGACATAGTCTTTACAGGCAATGCAAATTTGATAAAATGTGGGGGGATCAATCTCTTTTGAAACCTCAATGAGTCCGTCCAGACTATTGATCATAACACCCAGATCAGGAATCATATCTGGGCAAAAAGCTGCGATCCTTCGGCTAAGCTCATCCAGTTTTTCTTCTAATAGTTCAAAATAATCAGGCCTAGGGTCTGTAACATTTTCAGTTGAAATAATTTCTATCTCCCCGATCTGCCCATCTTCATCCAAGGCTTGAATTGAGGTTGAAAGATCCGAGATAAAAACCCCCAAAGCATCTATTTGTTCCATACTATTTTTGGAATTATTTTGTATACTGCTGGTAATCATATTCCGAGCCTTTATAACTTCTCTGGCTTCCCGTGTTAATGCGAAGCCCATACAATGTGTGTGAATATTTTTAAGTATTGGCAACAACACAGACAAACTCTTCGGGTCTTCCGAATCTGCCAGGACAAGTTCACAGGAAAATTTTTCAACCAAATCTTTAATAAGTGAAGAAGACATCATAAACACCTTGTTTTTAATTTTTTAAAGATGAATATAAAAAACTTACGATATATTTCCCAGGCCATCTATTTCCTCGGTTGACAATACCTTGTCAATATTCAGCAAAATTTTAACCCCCCCGTTTATTTTTGCCAGGCCCAGGATATATGCCGTATCCAATGCCGTACCAAAAGCCGGGGTATCTTCAATTTCGTTTTCCTGGATATTCAATACTTCTGAGACCGCATCGACCACAATGCCGATTAACACGGTACTTATTGCCAGCTCAATTTCAACAACAATGATACAGGTTCGATCGGTATAGGGAATCTCCACCATATTAAATTTCAGCCGAAGATCCATCACCGGGATGACCTTTCCGCGCAGGTTGACAACCCCTTTTACAAATTTGGGCGTTCTTGGCACAGAGGTGATGGGCATCATGCCGATAATCTCTTTCACCTTGAGTATACCGATGCCGTATTCTTCTTCATCCAGTGAAAAGGTCAGGTATTTTCCGGTTTTTATGGTTGTCGCCTTAATTGCCTGGTCCATAGTTTTTGTCATTTGATCCATCTTCAGTTTCCTCCATTATTATTTAAAACTATGTTTATTTTTTTTCTTGTTTGGTCATCTTGAGTATTACCGCACAAAGATCATCATAGGTGTCATTTACATAGGTGAAATATCTTGGGAAAAAATGGTGTGCGGCAGCGGTTGAAAGGTGTGAATCATCCGGAAGAATCAGGAGAATGCGTTTGCCTTCCAGCAAATCCAGCAGGGATGCTAATTGCTTTAAGCGATCTTTGGAATCTGCAAGCAAAACATAAATTTCTTTGTCGTAATTATAAACCTGTTTCAATCTTGCGTTGAACCCATTAAACGTCTGGAAAGTTTCAATCCCAAGCCCTTTTAAATTTTGTTCCATACGCTGTTTAAAAATCGTGCCCTTGTGGGAAGCGTCCTGATGGACGAAAAGTATAAGGTTCATAATTTTTTTCATCTCATTGATTTAGATTTTATAATTATCCTAATTTCACTAATTTCACTAACTTTAAATACATTACAAGTTGTGTGCCAACCAACGAAAAATAAAAACATTGAAATTTCAGATGGTTATGAAAACAAAAATTTAAAATTTTATCGCAGAAAGGGGAGGATCTGGGATGGTTTCAAATTTATATTTTTTAACTCACTGAAATCATATCGCTATAGACAGTTTTTTTAAATTTGTCGCAAAAATAAGACAGTCGCAAAAATAGGACAAAATTTAATTGATTTTTATATCATGCTGCCGCAAAAGACGGTAAAGTTGGCTTCTTGAAAGGCCGGAACGCCGGCAGGATTCGTTTATATCGCCCTTGGCAGCAGACAATAATGCCTGTAGGTAATCATATTTTTTTTGTTCAATATAGGCTTTGAATGTTAGCTCTTTACCGGCCTTTTTAAGGCCTGGAGATAAATTTTTTGTTGTTGGATCACCCTGATCCGGGAAACTAAATTTATTTCTAATATTAAATGCCCGGATATGACCAGGCAGATGATGGGGGAAAAGTGTACTGCCAGCACCGACATCACTGCAAACCAAATCAATTGTAGTCATCAATTCTCTGACATTTCCCGGCCATTCGTACAATAGAATCTCTTCTAAGAATTCCGGTGACATGGTGCATGAATCTTTGGAAAACTCTTTTTTTTGAGTGAGCTGATATTGAGCAAGGGCCGCTGCATCATCTTCGCGATCCTTCAAAGGCGGCAACTGAATATTCATCGAAAATATTCTAAAATATAGATCTTCTCTGAATTTTTTTTCTTTCACCATCCCAGGCAAATCACGATGGGTTGCACAGATCAACCTGAAATCGCTTTTAATTTCTTTTGAACCACCCACGGGTCTGAATTCTTTTTCCTGAAGCACCCGAAGAAATTTTTTCTGAACAATCAAGGGAAGTTCACCGATCTCATCTAAAAACAGCGTCCCTTTATCCGCCATTTTCATTAATCCCGGCTTGTCAGAATCAGCTCCCGTGAAGGCCCCTTTTGTATGACCAAAAAGGGTGCTTTCCACAAGATGTTCCGGTAACGCGGCACAATCAACAACGACAAACCCTGCATGTGATCTATTGCTGTTGGTATGAATCGCCCTTGAAAAAAGCTCTTTGCCGGTTCCTGTTTCCCCGGTAATCAATACGGGGATATCACTGTTTGCAGCCTTTGCAACCTCATCAAAGCAGGTTGATATCAATCGGCTCTCACCAATAATCGTATCTCTTTTAATCATTTTTTTCAGCTGGTTGAATTGTTTTTGTTTCCGATACTCAAATGCCCTGTCCAATGCGAATTTAAAATCTTTATAGGACCCTTCTTTTGAGATATAATCCCATGCTTTGGATCGCATCGCAATTTCTGCGCCGTCAACATTTCCATCCCCTGTGATAATAATTATTTCCGGTGCATCAGAACGTTGTTTTATAATTTCTATGGCTTCCAGCCCATTGCCATCCGGAAGATTCACATCTAAAAAGACAATATCTATATTATCAGAAAAGATAGTTGCCAGTCCCTCTTTCAAGGTATGTTTAAATAAAGTTTGACCCCCAGTTTTGCTAAAAACCTGGGTCAAAAATTTACAAATCTGCTCGTCATCATCTATAATCAGCACTTTGGGCATACTGGTTTTATCCATTTAAAATCATTTGATTTTCAAGAAAAAAACAAACTTGTTTCCTTTACCAAAAACTGTCGGTGAACAAAAAACGCATTATATAAATATATTTATGCACATTAAGATACAGGGGACAACCATACTATGGAAGTGATCTCAAGTGAAGTTCACTTAAGCACAAATCCATAAAAAAAGCCATCCATATCTTGCATAATGACCGCGGATAATCTTTCGACTCTTGCTTGTTTGACCTTTTCATGGGGGTATAAAACCTGATATAAACAATTCGGATAAACCTAGGGGATTGAGTAGAAACATCAAAAGAAATGAGCAGGCAATGACCGGAAAAGAAATATTCAGGGTTTCTGTAAGGGATTTGATAGCAACGACGGGTCAAAAACAAAACCTTTCCCAGGCCTTTGTCAGCAGAACAAGGGGGATTGTTGGTATCCAAGAACATTCAAGGATCCAGGCCATGCGGCCCAAGGAGTATGAAAAGGAAGTGCCCGTTTCCATCCGGGTGGACCATGATCGTTTTTCCCTGGATATTTTTGGACGAATAGACGGGATGATACTATCCGGAAATCAGGTTATAGTGGAAGAGATCAAGACCACAAGACAGGACCCGGATTTTTTGTGCCAACACCCAAAGGCAGCTCACATAGCCCAACTCAAATGCTATGGGTATATGATTGTAAAAGAGAAAAATCTTGAAACAATTGATCTTCAGCTCACCTATGTCCACCCCTTGTCAAAGAAAATGGCCCAACAGAAAAAAAACCATACCGCCCAAGCGCTGAAACTTTTTTTTGATGAAATAGTTTCAACCTATATCGCACAACTTGAAAACCGTGCGAACTGGACCTTTATCCGGAATCGATCCATCGATACCATGAAATTTCCCTATGAAGGTTTCAGGGAAGGCCAGCGGGAGCTATCTGAAGCTGTGTATAAAATCATCAAAAACAAAAAGATCCTTTTTGCCAGAGCCCCCACGGGCACAGGCAAAACCATTGCCACCCTTTTTCCCGCCATAAAATCCCTTGGCATGGGGCAGATTGACAAGATATTTTATCTCACTGCCAAAACCCTTGGCAGAACCGTGGCCCACAAGGCACTCAAGGATATCGGTGGCCAGGGTGCCAGGCTCAAAACGGTGATCTTAACGGCCAAACAAAAAATCTGTTTTACCCCGGACACCCCTTGTGACATGGAAACCTGTCTCTATGCCCAGGCCTATTTCACCAAACTCAACCGGGCCATGGGGGAGATGGGCAAACATGATATTTTTGACCAGGCCCTGATCGAAACCATTGGACAGACTTACCAGATCTGTCCTTTTGAATTTTCCCTGGACATTTCCCTTGTCTGTGATGTCATTGTCTGTGACCTGAACTATGCCTTTGACCCCCGGGTCTATCTGAAACGATATTTTGACCGGGACACCTTCAAAATCACTTTTCTCATTGATGAGGCCCATAATCTGCCCGACCGGTTGCGGTCCATGTATTCGGCAGATCTGTTAAAATCAGATATCCTTAAAACCCAGAAGCTTGTCCGGGAAAATATACCCGCCCTATCCGCCTGTCTGGTTGCGATGAACAAAGAAGTTTCCCGGCTCAAAACAAGGGAACTTCGCGGGAGGGATCTGATTTCTGACCCGACTTCTGACCCGACTTTTGATCGGTATCCGTCTGGTGCCCATAACCCGAATTTCAAATCATTATCCCAATTACCAGCCCCCTTTATGAAGGCTATCGAACAATTTGTGACCCAAGCGGATCTTTGGCTGGACAGCCACCAAAATTCCCCCATACGGGGCGAGCTGATTGATTTTTATTTTAAGGCAACCGATTTTTCAACCATTGCCCGGTTGTTTGACAGCCATTACCAATTTTTCATTGAAAGAAAAAGTGATGGGGATATCACAACAAGGTTGTTCTGCATGGACCCTTCCCGGATTTTTTCCCGGCTGATTCAAAGGAGTGCTTCTGCCATACTGTTTTCAGCCACATTTTTCCCCACTCCCTATTACCAGGCCATCCTCTTTGGCGATAACGGCAAATCAATCGGTATTGATTCCAAAATCCACAGCACACCAACAGTCAAAAAATCCGATGATATTGTCCCCTATTCCATTGTATTGCCCTCCCCTTTCCCAAAGGAGAATTTTAAACTTTTGATCCACCACGGTATCCAGACTACCTATCGGGCAAGGCAAAGTTCTTTCAAGGAGGTGGCCAGGGTTATCACCCAAACCGTGGCGGTCAAAAAAGGAAATTATATGGTTTTCTTCCCTTCCTATGCTTACATGAACCAGGTGGTTGAGATCATTGAGCAGGAGTGCCAGGTGGGGGATATCCAGGTTCAGGCGCCCCAGATGGCCGAAGACGAGCGCGAAAAATTTCTGGATCAATTTACCCTTGAAAGCCAGGTCACGGGATTTGCGGTGATGGGGGGCATCTTTGGTGAAGGAATTGACCTGGAAGGCACCCGCCTCATCGGGGTGATTGTGGTGGGGGTAGGGCTGCCCCAGATCTGTCCGGAACAGGACCAGATCCGGGCTTACTATGAAGCGTGCAATGAAGACGGATTTTTCACTGCCTACCAGATGCCCGGATTCAATCGGGTCATGCAGGCCACGGGCCGACTCATCCGGACAAAAACAGACCGTGGGGTTGTGATACTCATTGATGAGCGGTTTACCCGGAAGGATTATAAAGAGCTGTTCCCCGACGAATGGCACCCCTATGAGACAATTTCCAATTGCCGGCAGTTAGAAGAAATCCTCAATACTTTCTGGGAATAAACCCCCAGGGCTTGCTTTTTTTTGAAATCTCGATAAAAATAACTTGTTTTTCTTTTCTCTTTATACTATTAGAAATACCTTTTTTGAAAATTGAGGACAACCTATGAAATTTCAAGATATCACCTATTCGATTCCCTGGAACCTGTTCCTGATCACCCTGGGCAGTTTCATCCTTGCCGTGGGGCTTAAATCCATTATCATTCCCCACGGAATGATAATCGGCGGGTTTTCAGGTCTGAGTATTTTACTGCTCTATTATTCCGGCGCATTTAGCCCGGGGGTGTGGTTTCTGCTCTTAAATATTCCCGTCTTTATTATTGGCTGGAAATTTATCAGCAAACGATTTTTGTATTACAGCCTTTACGGGATGATTGTTCTGACAATTACCCTTGATCTTACCAATTTCAAGATTGAAATAGCGGATCCCTGGCTGGCTGCCCTGGCCGGCGGCATAGTCTTTGGCGCAGGTGCCGGTATGGTTTTCAGATCCCTTGGATCTTCCGGAGGCAATGACATCATCTCCATCCTGCTCAACCAAAAATTGGGTATCCGTATCGGGACCTATAATTTTTTCTTCAGCGTTGTTCTCTTTCTCTTCAGTTTCGGCACCATGGAAACGGATCTGATTCTCTACTCCGTGGCCACAAGCTATATTGCTTCCCAGGTCATTGAATCTTGCATGACCCTGTTCAACCAACGTAAAATGGTCATTATCATCTCTAAAAATCCCCGG
>JAFLJU010000178.1 GCA_022712835.1 Desulfobacteraceae bacterium | reverse complement strand
TTGGCGGTATTGTTTTTCTGATTGTCAAAAATGGTTATCTGGGATGCGCTTCCAAGAACCGGAAGGCTGCACAACAAAAGGGCAAATAAGTAATAAATGCCTTTTTTCATGGGTGATCTCCTTTTTGCTATGTTGGGTTATGATAAAATAATTATGGTTTGCTCTAAGGCCTGTTTTTATCCGCAACGATCTAATGGGGTGGCGTGCTTGCTCAATGCCCCTGGTCCCAGGTTGGTTTTTTGTTCAATCAAGACATTGCGGAAATTATTTATCAGTGGCCGGACAAATAGTTTTTTGGGGCTTGTGTGGTAGGTCTTTTGGGGCCTGACAAGCCCTTTTCCGGTGGTAAGACCCAGGTCTGTCCAGTTTGCGGCTTTATAACAAGTTCCCTGATAGTGTTCCGGGTCTACGAATGTCTCCATTAGCACCGGGTGAAATCCCCATCGTTCAACCCAATCCCGACCGATTCGGCGCCCGATTCTGCCCAGAACGTGACTTGCCAGGTTTTTAACATTTACCCAGGGAAAGATCAGGAATCGTGTGTTGTTCACCACCCAGGCAAGATTCTGGAGTCTTTGGTTTGGATTCCAACCTATCCATTGGTCTCGGATGCCAATGGATTTGGCAGCTCCGGAAAAAAGAATGCAACCCAGGGGATATTCTTCGTTTTGAATGGTGTATCGCATGGCATATCCAAAGGGCCGATGGTACCCAAGATAATGATATCTGGCCATGTATTCATTCCAGAGTTTGACTTGTGTTCGGGTGGAGGCCTGGTGGATTTCAATTGGGCCGATTTCTTTGAGACTGCCTGAGATGCAAGGGGTCGCATCGGTTGCGCTTGAAAAAATGATTTGGGATTTCTTTGGTTTTGATTGCTGTTTTTTTGCTGGAAGATGTAAAAGCCCTTTTTTTTCAAATTCCTTGAGCATTTTTAGGCAGGCATCCAATTTATTGGTGCCCGATGGTGTTCGCCATTCTAGGTGTTCGCAGATCGTATTCGTGAGTTCTTTTCGGCTTAAATTTCCGAATAGCTTAACTGTTTCCTGGATTTGGGTGACTTCCTCGTTGTTGATCGGCCGGCCGCAACAAGTTGTCATAGGGCTGTTTTGTTTGAGCATTGTCTGGTTTTCCTTACAATGGTGTCAGTGGTTCAATGCTACCTTTAGCAAAAAGAGTTGGGGTTGTCTATCGTTTTTTTTTATTTGCTGTATTGATTCGATTCTATTCATAGCAGAACAGTTTTGGGTTGTCTACTATTATTTAAGGGTGGGGATGGAAAAAGAAAGGAACGCTTTCAGGAAAGCCGGAACGGTTTTTCAATTCTTATTTTAACCTTTTTTTATTGTGTTTCGCGGTTCCTTTTATTAGAATGCCTTTTTCCCTGGGAATTGATCTTTAATTTTGGAGTGTCCGATTGAACAAAATCTTTTTTATAATTGTTATTGCCGTCTGTCTGAATCTGCCCGCGTTTGCAGCAACCGAAAGAGAAATATTTGAAAATGGGGTTAACCTTTTAAAGCAGGAAAAAAATCAGGAGGCCGTTGATGTTTTTACGGCCCTTCTGGAAATGGCACCAGAGAATCCTGATGCATTTAAAAATCGCGGGGTGGCCTATATGAAATTGAACCGATATGATGAGGCCATAGATGATTTTGAACAGGTAAAGCAGATAGTGCCTGATTTAAAAGGGTTATACAGCAATCTTGGGGTGGCCTGGTATTATAAAAAAGAGTATTCCAAAGCCATCGCAAATTATGACAAGGAAATCTCCCAGTCCCCAGAAAATCATTTTGCCTATTTCAACAGAGCCATCTGCAGGGTTGAGCTAAAAGATTATGAAAAAAGTCTCCAGGACGTTATTAAAACTCTTGAATTATCACCTGATTTTTATCTGGCGCGTTGTCTAAAAGGAGATTTGCATGGGAATATGAACCAGCCCCAAAAAGCAAAAATTGCCTATGAGCAAGCGATTTTAGTTGATCCTGATCAGGCTTATGCCAAAGAGCAACTTGAAGGGTTGGTGCTTGAAGGGTTGATGCTTGAAGACGTTCCAACCCCAGAAATCAAAAAACCAGAGGTCAAAAAACCAAAAGTCAAGAAAGCAGATATCCCACCCCAGAAAGTTCAAAAGGAATCATCGGAAGTAGCGCAAATTCCGGTATCACATGTGGAAAAAAAGGAGCCACTTTCCTGGAAAATATCTTCCAAAACCATAGCTCGAAAAGCTTTGACCCCATCTTCGGTTGAAGCGCCCGTGATTTCACAACCGGTATCCTCCCCAGGGGGTATTTATGAACTCCAAACCGGTGCCTATCAGGTACAAGATAATGCTGTTGACATGTTCAAAAAACTTGAGCGCCACGGATATCAGGCAAGGATTCTTGAGCTGACAAGACCCAATCATATTACCTGGTACCTTGTGAGGATAGGGGCTTATTCACTGGAACAGGAGGCCCAATCCGCAAAAGAAATTTTAAAAAGCAAGGTGGGAATTGAAGGTGTTATCAGACCCTTTAACCGTTTCTAATATAAAAAGTGAAAGAATTTCACCCATTCGCGAAGGGGAAAAATGGATTTTTATAATTTGGTCAGTTTTATCGGTATCTTTGGATTGCTGTTCATTGCCTGGTTCATATCACGCTTTTTTTTTAAAAACACCCAGAAAATTAATTGGCATTTGCTGGGATGGGCACTGGGGCTTCAGTTGCTTTTTGCCCTTTTTATTTTTGTGGTTCCGGCAGGTGTCAGATTCTTTCAGGTTATAAATGATCTGGCGGTTGTGGTTTTGGGTACGGCTTCTGCCGGAGCAACTTTTGTCTTTGGACCCCTGGCCCTTCCCCCCGCTGTCCAAGGATCCTTTGGGTTTATCCTTGCTTTCCAGGCATTTCCCACCATTATATTCTTTTCTAGTCTTGTGGCAATATTGTATTATTATCCGGTTTTGCCCTTTATTATTCGATTATTTGCAAAACTTTTTACACGGCTGATGAAAATATCCGGGGCCGAAGCCCTTTGTGCCGCCAGCAATATCTTTGTGGGAATTGAATCGGTATTTACCATCAAGCCCTATATCGATAAAATGACTCGGTCTGAGCTATGTACCATCTTCACCGCTGGTATGGCTACGGTGGCATCAAATGTCCTGGCATTTTATGTGTTTACCTTACAGGCTCAGTTTCCTTCCATTGCAGGGCATCTGATATCCGCTTCTTTTCTATCTGCCCCGGCAGCCCTGGTCATGTCAAAGCTGATATTTCCGGAAAGCGGCACACCCCAGACCCTTGGCCAGGTTGTGGATATCCATTATGAAAAGGAGGCCAGTCTTTTTGAGGCCATTATCAACGGTGCCACAGCAGGGCTTAAGGTGATTTTCAGTATTGTGGCATTATTGATCGCCGTGATGGGGCTCGTGGCCTTGGTTGACCTGATCCTGGGCAGTGCCGGGGGAGTGGTGAATGGTTGGATGGGTACCACCATGGAGTGGTCTTTAAAATATTTTCTTGGGTATCTGTTTTATCCCTTTACCTTGATCATTGGTGTCCCGGCTGTGGATGCCGGGATTATCTCTCAGATTATCGGGGAGCGAATTATTTTGACCGAAGTGGTTTCCTACCAGGACCTTGCCCTGGCATTGTCCCAAAATAGCCTGGTTCATCCCCGTTCTGCAGTTGTTGCCTCCTATGCCCTTTGTGGATTTGCCCATGTGGCGTCCATGGCAATTTTTGTGGGGGGGATTTCAGCCCTTGCGCCCAACCGAACGGCTGCCATTTCGGCAGTTGCAATCAAGGCCTTGATTGCCGCTACCTTTGCCTGTCTCTTGACGGCTTGTGTAGCAGGTACTTTTTACACCAATACCAGTCTGCTGCTGGGAAATTAAGGAAAATTCAATGGATACCTCTCCTCATTCAACAAATCCCGGTATGCGCAAATTTTGCGATCGTTTAAAACAGGGGTGTGAAAAAATACAAGTGGATATTAGCAATGAACAGATATCCTTGATGGCTGCCCACGCGACCCAATTGATTCTATGGAATAAAAAAATAAACCTGACGGCCATTGTTGAACCACAAGCCGTGGCGGAAAAGCATTTTATTGATGCCCTGGCGGTTCAATCCTTTTTGGGGCAGGAAAAAAGAATGATGGATATGGGGACAGGGGGCGGATTTCCATCCATCCCTCTAAAAATTCTTAATCCTGACCTTGAGCTTGTTCTGGTGGATTCGTCCAGGAAAAAGGTCACTTTTTTAAAACATGTGATCCGAACCCTAGGACTGAAAAACATAGAGGCATTTCATTGTCGGGTGGAGGATCTGGCAGAAGATAAATCCCATGCCGGAACCTATGATGGAGTAATATCCCGGGCGTTTACCAGCCTTGAAAAATTTGTTGGATTTGCCCTTCCATTGCTAAAACCAGAAGGAAAAATTTATGCCCTTAAAGGAAAACAGGCCCTGGAAGAAATCACCCTGATACTTTTGTCTCAATTCGAAATCAAGACGGATCATTATCAACTCCCCTTTGAAAAATCGGATCGGTATATGATTCGGTTAAAAACATTATAGAATCCAATTAAGGCTTTTTTGTTATGGCAGGATATATTCTCGTAAAAAAATCTCAAATATCTTTATTTAAAACCACACCGTTTTATTATTTAACCCAAATCGGAGAATACGCCCTTTACAAAAAAAAGGGAGATTGCCTGGCTGATTTACGACTGGAAAAAAATAGATATCCGGATTTGTATATTCGTGATTCAGACAGAGAAGAGGCCATGGTAGAGCTTACCTTGGCCTTGAATAAAGATTTTGAAAATAAAATTGCCCAGGGAGACCTCAAAGAAGTCCGCCACTCATTGGAATATATTGTTGAAGAGGCTTTGACTCTTGGGCAAGAACATGGCATGAACTGCCTTCCGGATACCCTGAACATTTTGTTGGGTAAATATCAAAATGATAATAAGGCGATGGAATACTTAAGAAAAATTGATTCCAATTCTCCCGTTCTGATCAAGCATGCCGTCAATGTCTTGGCCCTTACCCTGCAATTTTGTTTTTATCACCGATTCCCTGAATCCGACACCCGGCAATTGGCCATGGCCGCTCTGCTCCATGATGTCGGGTGCTCACAGATCGACACGGTTATCATTGAAACCAACAAACGGCTTACCGACAAACAATTCAAAATTTATACCACCCACCCTGAGAAGGGCTATGATATGATTACCCAAAGCGCTGATTTTGGTGCGGCCATCCAAACCGTTGCATTGGAACACCACGAACGAATCGATGGTACTGGCTATCCGTCTGGTTTGAACCGATTGGCATCCTACAGTCAGCTCATTGGTCTCATCGATAGCTATGAATCTCTCACTTACAGAAGTAAGATTTTCAGAAAAGCGAAAAAACCATTTGATGCCTTAACTCTTATCAAAGAGGAAGCATTGAACGGTAAATTTTCTAAACAATTGTTTAAAAAGTTTACATCCTGTCTTGTGAAGTAAGCAAGGTAGGCCGGTTTCATCTTTTGCATCGATTGCCCAGACTGTGTGCGAAAATATTTCGTGGTACTATTATGGATAAGGATACGGTGCTGTATTAAAAGTCATTGAGATCGATTAAATGTTTATGATTCCCTTTTGGGAGAATCATTGGTAGCCTAAACCCTTGTATAAGTATTTTTAAAAGGTAGTGACGGTTCATCAAGTCACTTTCTTATGATCTGGACTACTTTAAGACTGAAGTAGTAACTGGGCATCAATTAAGAGCGAGGTTATGTTTCATCAACTTATTGGGTTTCTTTGCTTAGATGAAAGTGATTTTCTATCGTTTTTGAAATATGACGAAATTACATCGAATCGGTTGCCTGTGAAAAATTCATTGCCATGGAGAAGAAGACATGCCCCATATGTTTACCAATCGTCCTCGGTTGCACGATTTGACGAGAGGCAGAGCCGACTTAGAGGCCCAATTTCGTTGGGAAACCATCAATGCGGTCTTCTATAAAATCGGCGGAATCATTTTCATCATAGGCAGCATTCTTTTTTTTCCCCAGTTTGAAGCCTACGCAGACATCGGGGCCTGGACCTTCTTTATAGGCTCACTGTTTTATCTTGTCGTTACCGTTCATGATTTCCTTGAAGTTTGCCTTCATTGGCGAACGGGAAATCATCACGATCGAAATCAAAGGCTTGAATATACGGCGGCCGCAAGTTACGTTTTGGGCACGATTCTGTTTACGGTGGGCAGCATTTTCTTTCTTTCCGATGTGGGGTGGTTTCATGTCGGCGCTTGGACGTTTGTGGTCGGCAGCCTTTTATTCGTGGTCGGTGCCTGCATCAACGTCCTTCAGATCGTTCAGGCCGAGTCTATCATAACACTTCAACTCATGAACCTGACGGCTGTATCATTTGTTGTCGGTTCCGTATTCTTTACAGTGGCTTCGGTGCCTTACCTTTGGGACCTGAAGGCCTCGTCTGAACGCACGACATTGTACGCTTTCCTAGCATGGCAATATTTGACCGGCAGCCTGTTGTTTTTTATTGGCGGTGTGTTTAATTACTGGCGTGCTTATGTGGTGATGCGAAAGGCGATCAAGGGACAAAATAACCCAAACTCCAGAAAAGGGGACCAATCATATGGCCATGAGATTCCTTAAATTTCGGGGGCATAATACCACTTTTGTTAAACTGGGCCTAAGATAGCATCAACCGGTATTTTATTATATTCCTCCCTGTAACACCTTTACATGCTGATCCCATGGACTTTCACGGTGTAGATAATAGCGGGATTAATGATATTCAATTCATGACGGAAAATTATCCCCCGTATCAATTTGAAGTTGATGGTAAGCTAAAAGGAATCTGAGTGGATGTTCTGCTGGAAGTGTTAAAGCGGATGGATGCCGGACAATCCCGTGAGAACATCAAACTGATACCCTGGGCCAGGGGCTACCGGACAACTGAAAAAAATTCCAACTCCTGTCTTTTTAATATGATCCGTACAAAAGAACGGGAAAGTCTTTTCAAATAGGCCGGACCGCTAACCCCCGGGATTCATGTATTGATTGCGTTGGAAAACAGAAATATCCATATTGAATCTTTTCAGGATTTAAGGCCATATATCAGAAGATTCTTGATTTCTATCTCTCCGGAAATCTATCCAAAAAGTGTGAGAACTACAGATGTTACTGAGAGTAGTGACACAAACTATACGAATGTGTATGATTTTGTAGACAAAATGAACAACGGCACATCACAAAGTGAGATTCTTGACGGGTTTCTCAATTCTTCAGAGTTTAGCAACTTATGCACGGATTATGGAATTTTGCCTGTTAGATAATATAATTCAACTCCATATCGTGAACATAGGTTTATAGGCGCCAGTCGGTAAAAAGGATTTGTCGGCGTGCCTTTAATTATCCTATGCAAGGGTATAAAGAAAGGCGGTTGAGGAACCGTTGTTCTTTTTATGAAAACACATGGAATTGCCCCGTGAAAAACCTTATATTTCTTGACTTTTTTGTGCATTTTCATTAGAAGTAAAAGTTTAACATTGAATATAAATTTATCCGCATATCGGAGGAATAATGGATTATAAAAAAACACTGAACCTGCCTTCAACTCAATTTGCCATGAAGGCGAACCTTCCCCAGCGCGAGCCTGCAATGCTCAAGGAATGGGAACAAAATAAAATATATGAAAAATTGAGGGAACAATCCAAAGACAAGCCCTCCTTTATTCTCCATGACGGTCCTCCCTATGCCAACGGTCATTTGCACATGGGCCATGCCCTTAATAAAGTGTTAAAGGATATTATTATCCGGTCCCGCCAGATGGCAGGATTCAACGCGCCTTATGTGCCAGGGTGGGATTGCCACGGTCTTCCCATTGAACACAATGTGGACAAGAAACTGGGCAAAAAGAAAAAAGAGATGACAGCCGTTCAGGTTCGCCGGGAATGTCGTTCCTATGCAAACAAATTTGTGGGGATCCAGCGGGAGGAGTTCAAGCGGTTTGGGGTGGCTGGAGAGTGGGATACCCCCTATCTGACCATGAACTACCCCTACGAGGCAAGGATTGCCAAAGAGTGCGGGGAATTTGCTCTGTCCGGGGATATGTTTCTGGGTAAAAAACCCATTTACTGGTGCTGTAACTGTCAGACCGCTTTGGCCGAAGCCGAGATCGAATACCACGATCATACCTCTCCTTCTATTTATGTGAAATTCCCGCTAAAGGATGATATTACAAGCTTGATCCCGGGAGTGGGGGATGAAAAAATTTCCATGGTCATCTGGACCACTACCCCCTGGACTATTCCCGCCAATTTAGGGATTTGCCTTCATCCTGATTTTATTTATGCGGCTGTTAAAATTGACGGTCAGGGTGTGATAATTCTGGCAAAAGAGATGGTAGAACAGGTGATGCAAACCTTTGGGTTTGAAAATTATACCATCCTTGCCGATATTGCCGCGAAAGACCTTGAAAACAAACGCTGTACCCATCCCATTTATGACAGAGATTCTTTGATCATTTTAGGGGATCATGTCACCCTGGAAGCGGGTACCGGGTGTGTTCACACAGCTCCCGGACACGGTGCGGACGATCATATCGTGGGTAAGCGATACGGATTGGAGTGCTATTCTCCCGTTGAGGACAACGGGGTGTTTTCTCAAGATGTTGAGTTGTTTGGGGGGCAATTTATCTTCAAGGCCAACCAGGCAATCAATGAAACCCTTGAAGAACGCAATGCTTTACTAAAGAATGAGAACCTGTCCCATTCCTATCCACATTGCTGGCGGTGTAAAAAACCGGTGATCTTCCGGGCCACCCCCCAATGGTTTATTTCCATGGATAAAATGGGCCTTCGGAAAAAAACCCTTGAAGAGATCAATAATGTTCACTGGATACCCTCCTGGGGCAGGGAAAGAATTTATTCCATGATTGAAAATCGCCCGGACTGGTGTTTGTCCCGTCAAAGATCCTGGGGGGTTCCCATCCCGGTGTTCCATTGCAAAGCCTGTAAGAAAGTTCATGTAACCCGGGAGTCCGTGGATAAGATCCATGCCCTTTTTACACAACATTCTTCGGATATCTGGTTTGAAAAGGATGCCCAATTTCTCATGCCTGATGGGGCAACTTGTGAGGAATGCGGATCCAAAGACTTTACAAAAGATCATAATATTTTAGATGTATGGTTTGATTCCGGCGTGAGCCATGCGGCGGTTCTTGAGGAAAGAGAAGGGCTTTCACGTCCCGCCGACATGTATCTTGAAGGCTCTGACCAGCACAGGGGATGGTTCCATTCTTCTTTGCTCACCGGCGTTGGAAGGACAGGACATGCACCCTATAAAGCCGTGCTTACCCATGGATTTGTGGTGGATGAAAACGGGCGGAAAATGTCCAAGTCCGTGGGCAATGTGGTGGCGCCGGATACGATAATCAATCAATATGGGGCTGATGTATTGCGTCTATGGGTTGCCTCTGCCGATTACCGGGGGGATGTAAGTATCTCCAATAATATTATCAAACAATTGTCTGATGCGTATCGAAGAATTCGAAATACCTGTCGCTTTATGCTGGGTAATTTTTCTGATTTTGATATAGCCTCGGATCTGCGGCCCATCAGCACCATGTCTGAA
This sequence comes from Desulfobacteraceae bacterium, assembly GCA_022712835.1. The sequence continues at coordinate 616 of JAFLJU010000178.1, read as the reverse complement.
CTGGATCGGTTTATTCTTGACCGTCTCCATGGGGTGGTGGAAAAATCTTTGGTCGCCTATGAAAACTATGAATTTCATACCATTTACCACACCCTGCATAATTTTTGTGTGAAGGATCTGTCCAATTTTTACCTGGATATCATAAAGGACCGACTGTATACCTCACCTTCTTTTGATCCGATAAGGCGGGATGCCCAGAGTGTCATGGCAATGATTTTGGATGCCCTTGTGAAATTGATGGCCCCCATCCTGCCTTTTACAGCAGATGAAATTTACAAACACATGCCCCAAAGCGACACGAAAAAAGAGAGCATCCACCTGGAGAATATGGTGGCCTTGAATGGTGAGTGGAAGGATGAGGCTCTGGCCCTTAAATGGGAAAATATCAGAACCCTGAGGGCCGAGGTGACCAAGGCCCTGGAAGAAGCAAGGATTGCCAAACTCATTGGCCATCCCCTGGATGCGGCACTTGAAATTGTCTTGCCTGATTCCGAACTCAAAGAACAGGTGAAAAACCTTACGGAAACCTTAAGTGATATCTTCATTGTTTCCGCTGCTGTTTTGAAGGAAAATGTGGAAGGAGATGTATACCAAGGCAAAGAGATTGAGGGCCTAT
>JAFLJU010000371.1 GCA_022712835.1 Desulfobacteraceae bacterium | reverse complement strand
AGCGAGATGCAACCAGCATTGATATGTGTGAAAAATCTGTATTGCAAACAGCTTACCCTACAATACGAGAAGCGGTATCTAATCATTTAAGCCAGATTTCAAAAAAAAAGCCGAAGGAGAAGCTGTAAAAGGGGTTGAAATCATAGCGAATTCCCATCCATATAAGGTTGACGGTGAAATTGGGCGGTTCAATTTTACGACCCATAGTATTTTTCATGAAAGCCGGAGTCAATACAACACAGCACGGGATTGGTTTAGCAGTTTGAGAGGGGTCGAAATTTATAAAACGATAGGATTTAAAGATATCGCCCTGATTTATGGGGATACTGAGCAATCTTATCAGAAAACGGCACAATTGATTAATCGAATTCGGCACCAAAAGCACGGAGGCACCCCTTCCCGGACACTTCATGACTGTACCGAGAAAGAAGGGCAAGAGGCCCTGAGATATATTGATGAAAGAGCACGTTGTATTCTCACGGAAAATGGTTTCTCAGAAGATGGAATATGTCAGGATATAAAACCTGAATATAATAATGGACATCCAATAGAAATCCCCAAGCAGAAGGTAATGTCCGCAATCGAAAAATGTTGCCAGGACAAAGCTATCGGCACTGTAGACCTCTTGAATAATCCTGTTCCATATGAAAATCCAGAGTGTAGTGTCCAAATTTCGATTGATGATGTTAATGTAAAGAGACAAGAAGAATTTAGGCCCGGGGGTATAAAACCAGAACGTGGAAAACGAAAATATATCCACAACACAGTTGCCCATATTTCTAAAATCGATTTGGGCAAATATGTGCTGAATGGTCTTGGCACAAAGAATGTTTTGAGATTTTTAACGGCATTTCTTTTTCATAATGGCTTGACAGGCCATCGGATTCAATTTTTCACCGACGGTCATAAAGCATTAAATAATTCAATCCTCAAGTGGTTTAGCTGGTATAAGAATATCGGGATTATTCTTGATTGGTATCATTTGGAAAAGAAATGCAAAGAACAATTGAGCCTGGCACTGAAAGGCCGATTCATCCGAAACGAGATTCTTGAAACACTTAAACCATTATTGTGGCATGGACTCGTTGATGAAGCTGTAATTCATCTGGAGGGAATTGACAAGAAATACATAAAACAAGTAGAGACGATAGAAAAACTAGTCAAATACTTGAGAAGGAATAAACCATACCTTCCTTGCTATGCAGTAAGGAAAGAGCTGGGGTTATGCAACTCCAGTGCTATCGGTGAAAAGATGAACGATCTTGTCGTCTCAAGCCGTCAAAAGCATAATGGAATGAGTTGGTCAAAAGCGGGCTCTGCGAGTTTGGCAACCATCACAGCTATAAAAAGAAATAAAGAAAACGAACAATGGTTTGAAACTAAGAGCTTAAATTTCAAGCTGGCTGCTTGACCCCACCCGCACAGGTCGAGAAATTTTAAAGGCATTGACGGTAAGATAACTATTAATCAGTATGGTGATTCTGAATGTTCTATCTACCACAGAGTGATACAAAACGGCAAGATAAAAACAATCAAAGCAATTAAAAAATTATCGTTATAACAACAGGAATACTATTTGAACTCTTCTCCCAGTTTAAAAAAACGTCTGACAATCTATTTTATTTTTGTCGCAGTTTTTCCGATTCTGACGGTTGCCATAGTGACATTTAAAAATTTAAATACAAAAATGAAAAACGAAGTAATTCAGAAGAATGAACTGCTTTCAAAACGTCTCGCCGATTATGTAGAACAATTTTTAAATGAGCCCATGACTCTGCTTTATCATTTGAACGATGTTATCCATAAAGAGAAACAGATTCCTGAAGAAAATATCAATAGTTACCTTTCAAGTTTGATCAAAAATTATAAAATTTTTGACGTTATTAAAATACTTGACCATAATGGTATTGTCCAGTATATGGCACCTTTCGACGAAAATATGTTAGGAGTGGATTTTTCCCATAAGAAATATTTTCAAAAAACCATAAACCAAAGAAAATTTTCCTGATCTAATACCTTTGTTTCGCCCCAGACCGGACGGGTTTCATTAACGCTTTATGTTCCAATGGATTCGGGTGCTGTAATGGGTAATATAGATCTTTCAGACTTAAGCAGGATAACAGATAAAGTAAGAGTTGGAGATTCAGGATATGCTATCTTAACAGATGATAAAGGGGTTGTGATTGCCCACCCGGACCGTGAATTAGTATCTGAACGGTTTAGTGCCAGATATCTTCTTACCATCCAGAAAGGAATTCATTCTCAAGAAGGAACTTATCGTTTCAGCTTCAAACAGATAGATAAAATTGGGAGCATTTCGATTGTTTCGCCCGTTGGATGGGTTGCAGTAATGACACAGCCTATAAAAGAGGCTTTTGCGCCGATTCATAGGCTTATGAAGATTATTTGCAGTGCAATGGCCATCGGCATACTCATATCTATTGTTGCGGCATTGATTAGTCTGAAACAGATTTTAAAGCCGTTAAACAAAATTGCAGATGATGCAAAGCTGATCAGTAGTGGTGAATTGTCATATGAAGGGAACCCTCCCTCATTTAGGGAAATAAATGATCTTGGTCAGAGTATTAAAACAATGATTAGTGCAATTAAAAATCGTGAGGATAATCTGTTTAAGGAGATATTAGAGAGAAAGCAGTCTGAAAAGAACCTATCAAAAAATGAAGCCAGGCAGCACGCAATGATTGCGAATATCTCTGATGTGATTGCGATTATCGATGAAAAAGGGATCAACCGCTATAAAAGTCCCAATATAGAGAAATGGTTTGGCTGGAAGCCGGAAGAAGTTATTGGAATAGAAACCTTTAACTATATTCACCAAGATGATTTGGAGAAAGCGCAGCTGGCTTTTCAAAGCCTTATGGAAAATCCTGACCAGGCGATAACACAGGAAAGTCGCTACAGGTGCAAAGACGGTAGTTATAAATGGATGGAATATACAGCTACAAATTTACTCCACAATCCATCCATTCAAGGCATTTTGCTTAATTATCATGATATTAGTAAACGAAAACAATCTGAGAAAGAATATGGAAAACTTCAGGGCCAGTTTATCCAGGCTCAGAAAATGGAATCTATCGGACGTCTGGCCGGTGGTGTTGCTCATGATTTTAATAATATGCTCAGTATTATACTTGGTAATACAGAGATGATACTGGACGACTTGGATTCAGCAGATCCCTCGGTTACAAAACTCAATCAAATTTATAAGGCTGCTATACGGTCCAGTCATCTGACCCGACAATTACTTGCTTTTGCCCGTAAACAGACTATTTCTCCTCAAGTTATCGATTTAAACCGGACAATAGAGGGAATGCTTAAAATGCTCATGCGACTGATCGGTGAGGATATTAACCTGGTTTGGGCACCGAAAAATCTCTTGTGGTCGGTCAAAGTTGATCCTTCCCAGGTTGACCAGATTTTGGCTAATCTAACCGTTAATGCGAGAGATGCCATAAAGGATGTCGGTAAAATTACTATTGAAACGAATAATGTGAGCTTTAATAAAGCGTATTGTGCTGAACACACAGGATTTCTACCTGGAGATTATGTAATGACGGCAGTCAGTGATGACGGATGCGGTATGGAAAAAGAAACTATAGGTCAGCTTTTTGAGCCGTTTTTTACAACAAAAGGAGTGGGCGAGGGAACAGGCCTGGGGCTTGCAACCGTATACGGTATCGTCAAACAGAATAACGGTTTTATTAATGTTTACAGTGAGCCTGAAAAAGGGACTACATTCAGGATTTACTTCCCACGAAATACCGAAAAAGAATTGGAGGTTAAAAAAACAGAGTCACAAAAATCATTAAAAACCGGCAGTGAAACAATTCTTTTGGTGGAAGATGAATTGCCGATTATAGAAATGACGGCAACGATGCTCAAACGATTGGGATATACCGTGATTGGAATATCTAATCCTAAAGAGGTTATTAGCTTTATGAAATCATGCTCTCACAAGATTGATCTGCTGATGACCGATGTTGTAATGCCTGAAATGAACGGACGAGATTTGTCCAAGCATGTGATACAAAAATTTCCAGCTATTAAATGCCTTTTTATGTCCGGGTATACGGCCAACGTTATCGCTCACCATGGGGTTCTGGACAAAGGGACGCAGTTCATAGAAAAACCATTTTCAAGACAAAAGCTGGCATCAAAACTCAGAGAAGTGCTTGATGAATCAATGAAACATAATTTCGGTTAGTTATATTTAATGAGAAGAATGCGGTCACGAATATTTGTTGGCATTTTATTGAAAGTGCAGGCAGTTTTGTCCCTCCTGTCATCAGAAAAGGGTTATTGAGTACGGGGAATGGCTGCTTTCCAATGTGCTCAGGGATGTGCCCCACCGGCAGTGGGCCCGTTTTATATAATATGGCAGCATTCCCAAACGGCTACGGATCTATTTCCTCTTTGATAGGAAATTATTGGCAAAATTGTCTATCTGTTCCTGGAAAGTCATTAAAAGATATTTCCAGTCAAGAGTGGCTGATAATGATGCCGTACCAGGCGCCAGTATCGCGGTTCAGACCTATGGAGACTTTCTGAACTTCAACCCTCATCTGCATGCCATTGCTTCCGACGGCTGTTTTTTTAAAGACGGTGATTTTCATATGGCTCCGGGGTTCATGCTGGAAGACCTGGAAGAAATCTTTCAGTATGAGGTTGGTGACACATATTCCCGGCCGGTATGAACCGACGGTGAGGTATTGCGGCTGGTATTCGAACAAATCCCGGGGGATGAGAAAAAAGGCCGATCTATATGACACCATTCCTGCCGTTATCCCGAACGAGATGTCTTTCAAAGAGTTCCGTCAGAGCTGGGCTCGCCTGATTCAGAAAATCTATGAGGTGGGCCCGCTGATCTGTTCTAAGTGCCAGGGCGAGATGCGTATCATCAGCTTTATCGAAGAACTTGACATAATCGAAAAAATCATAGGCCATCTTGGACTTTGGGATCTCCGTATCCATGATCCGCCGAAACCGGTCATTTTCAATTCTATTCCTGATTCGGTTTACGATTTTTCCGATTCCCAAATCCCGGCAGTCGGCTGGGGACATATTTCAGGTTCTTGATAATCTTTTTATTCTTTGTTATAGCTTTCTCGAAAAAAAGGAAGTTCCTATCCTTTTTTAGTCTGTGAAATACTCCATATCAAAAAAAAAGAGGCTAACGGGTTGTCTACAATATCGGGGTATAATCACTTATCCGATTGGATGGATATTACAATTGCTTGAAATTTTTTTTATAGTTTTTTGGGCAAAAAGCATTTACCCATCCTACTAAATTTGATATTTATCTGACCTATAAGAGTTATTATGCCTCTCGGTATAGTTACGTACTCTTTGGCAAGAGCTCGTGTCAGGGAATACATTTTGTTTTTGTATTGTTCCAATAAGTAACAAATAAGAATTATACAGTTAACCATTAATAGTTTACAATATCAGTCTGCTCCAAAACAATTAAATTATAGAGATATCACCCGATGCAAACCAAAAAAGAACTTAAAAAGAACTTAAAAAAACTTCTCATCATCCAAACGGCAGAGGGGATTTTTGAACATAAACCGTACAGTGAAATTACTATGGATGAAATCGCTGAGAAAACAGGGATAACCAAAAAAACGGTTTACAGTTATTTCCCATCCAAACTGTCCCTTTTTATCAACATCATAGAAACTTACCTCAAACAACTCCATGAAAGAATATTTCAGGTTTTCGAGCAGAACGGGTCTATAGAAGATACGTTCAAACAGCTTTTTCAAACTCTTTTTGAATTTACTTTGGAAAACGAAAAAATGATGAGATTCTACTGGACATTGGAATCGGATCAAACAGGTGGTACAATCCCGAGCGACCTTTCCAACCGCATCAATATCTGGAACGAAGCGATAATGAAAGAGATAAAATTATTCATCAATAATGCTGTAGAACGTGATGTTTTAAAGGCTTACGACCCTGAAATGATAATTCATATGTTTTCTGCTATTAACAAAGGTATTTTCATTCATACGAACAAAGAAAAAAGATTTAATATTGCCAATATTGATTCCAAGCAACTATATGATTTGTTCTATGAACTGGTAACCAATCAAATATTGAAGAAAACCGAATAGAAAACTCCCACCTTCAGAAATTAGTCTCACAATTAGATCAATAGAGAAGCATAAAAACAGTCAGTATCTGCGTTTTTCAATAGCAAATGTAACTCGAAGTATATTATATTCTGAATTTCCTTTAAACGCATTTCATTTCAAAGAGATGAATAGAGCGATTTATATTTTATTAAACATGCTTTCGTGGAAAAAATCAAGCAGTCCATTTAGATAAGCATATCTTTGTATGTCTTCCACAATGGCGTTTAATGTCGCCAATCCGACAGATAGTTCAGGGCAGCGAGAAAAACAGTATACAAATGTCCTATTATAAAAAAAGTATTTCCTTGACAAGTATAAAAGTATACTGATAGTTACATTTTATGAGCAATGCAATTGCAGAGAATGAAAATCTATTAAGATATATGGCAATATTTAAATCAGTTATCAGTACTGATTAACAAATTGAAAATGGAGTCAAGTGGGATGGCAGTTAAAAAAGGATTACGAGAGTTATTCTCAGAAGGGAAAATAATTCAAGCACCGGGTGTTTTTGACCCGATTACAGCAAAAATCACTCAAGCAGCCGGTTTTAAGGCCGCTTATATGACAGGATTCGGTACATCGGTCAGTAACTTTGGATTACCGGACATCGGATTATTAACATTGACAGAGATGGTTGAAAACGCTTCTAGAATAGCTGATGCCATCAATATCCCGTTGATTGCAGATGCCGACACAGGTTACGGCAATCCGATCAATGTATATCGTACAATAAGGGCATTCGAGAAAGCCGGGGTTGCAGCTATACATCTTGAAGATCAAACCTGGCCAAAACGATGCGGTCATATGACGGGCAAAAAAATAATTGCAGCGACAGATATGGTTGAAAAGATAAAAGCGGCAGTGGACGCACGTCGCAATTCAGAGTTCCTTATCATTGCCAGAACAGATGCCATTGCCACTGATGGATTCGAAAACGCCATCGAGCGGGGTGGTATGTATGCAGAGGCAGGTGCTGATATTATCTTCATTGAAGCCCCTCAAACCATAGGGCATATGGAAGAGATTCCACAACGAATCCCCCAGAAACCTTTATTGATTAATTTGGCGCCGTTGACCCCTAATCTCTCCCAAGAGGAACTGGAAAAAATGGGCTATGCAATCGTTTTGTACCCCGGCGTCTGCCTGGCAGCTAAAATATCCGCATGTACGCAAGAATTAAAGGCTTTAAAGGAGAAAGGGAAGCAAAGAGATTTTTCCGAATGGTCGCACTCTTTTGGGGAACTCAATCAATTCCTGGATCTTCCTTTTTACAATACGCTTGAGAATAAATACAAAACACCCTGATTGAACCAGGGAAATAATGGACGAGCGTTATCGAATTTGAAAAGAGGATTAAATATGTCTATGACAATCGCAGAAACCATTTTTGCCAATGCAATAGGCCGGGATAAGGTCAGACCCGGGGAGTATGTAACGGCAGAAATTGATAAATTTATCAGCCATGAAGCATTTGCTGCTGTGTATATGAATCTGGAAGCATGTAAGGTCAATCGGCTTAATGACCCCGACAGGGTTGTTATTGTATTGGACCACTACACTCCGGCTCCCACTGAAAGAGCCGCATCCATTCATCAATTGGTCAAGGCAGCGGTTGATAAATACCGTATCAAAAATTTTTATGGGCAGAACCATGGGATTGCCCATCAGGTCATGATGGAAAAAGGGCATGTGTTACCCGGGGAACTGGTATTGGGAACTGATTCTCATACCTGCACCTATGGTGCCCTTGGCGTTGCAGCCAGTGGGGTTGGGTTTTCCGATTTTACCTATGCCGTGACAACAGGGAAGCTCTGGTTTAAAGTCCCCCGGACCGTCCGATTTGTTCTGAAGGGGAAACTGGCATATCCGGTCACCTCAAAGGACATTATTCTGCATATCGCAGGAAAATATTCCAGTGATATTGCCCAATACATGTCAGTGGAGTTTGTGGGGCCGATTGCCGAAGAGCTGTCCATTGAAGGTCGAATGGTGATAAGCAACATGGCTGTTGAAATCGGAGCAAAATTTGGTTTTTTTGCCCCGGATGGTAAAACCTACCGCTACCTTGAACATGCCAAAAAGCAACCAACCCAGAGAATGTCTGTCAATCCGGAGGCCGCTGTTTCGGCTGTGTATGAAATTGACGTGTCTGGTCTCAGCCCCCAGGTGGCTTTGCCGCATTCGGTTGACAATGTCAGGCCGGTCAGTGCCCTTCAAGATATAGAAGTACAACAGGCTGTTTTAGGTTCCTGTACCAACGGCCGCATTGAAGATTTAAAACTGGCTGCTGACTTGATCAAGGGCCAAACAGTTCATCCCAACACACGCCTGCTTGTAACTCCCGCTTCCATGGAGGTTTACAAGCAGGCTATGGCAAAAGGAATCCTGGCAACATTGGTTGAAGCGGGTGGGGTGATTCTCAACCCGGGTTGTGGCCCCTGTTTTGGTGGCCATATGGGCCTGATGGCGCCTGGCGAGCGTTGTATATCCAGCACGAATAGAAATTTCAAGGGACGTATGGGTAGCGACCAGGCCCAGATCTATCTGGCCTCACCTGCCACAGTCATCGCATCAGCCATCAAGGGTAAAATAACTGATCCCGGAAGTATATAATTAGAAGCTTAGAACTGATCGAGGAAAATAAAAAATGGAATTGATTAAAGGGAAGGTGTGGAAATTGGGGGATAATATTGATACGGATGCCATCGTTTCCGGACAATACTTGAATGCAGACATGGAAAAGATTCAAAAACATGTATTGGAAAGCATACTGCCTTCATTTGCAGTCAACGTATCTGATGGGGACATCATAATCAGCGGGATCAATTTCGGTTGCGGGTCGAGCCGGGAAAATGCACCGGCTGCTCTTAAGACACTTGGAATCGGATGTATTGTTGCAGAGTCTTTTGGCCGGATTTTTTTTCGCAATGCCATTGCTATTGGATTACCTCTGCTAACAGCACCGAGAATTGCGGCTGAATTCGACCCCCAGGATAGGGCCGAGGTTTTGATAAATGAGTCTAAAATTATCAATGTAAATAAAAATATAACCATAAAAGCAGATCCCCTTTCACCAGAAATATTGAAAATCCTTGAAATAGGTGGCATTTTAAACCTGTTAAAGGAAGAAAAATTGTAACAGCAGACATTGCCCCGATAGGTTCGAGGCGACGCTTACAGCTTCAGCTCCCGATGGTTCACTTATTGGTTTTTAATTAGACAAAATTGAATAGGCTGACGGGATAAAAATAATTTTGCAATACATTCAAACGGAGTGTTTATGAAAGAGATCCTGAGCAAAAAACTCAAAACTTTAGGGCCTGGAATAATATTTGCTTCTCTTTGTATCGGTGAAACTCATCTGGCACTTTTAACTTATGCTGGCGCTTTATACGGACATGCACTGTTATGGATGGTATTAATGGTCCATATATTTTACTACCCGAACTACGAATACGGACCCCGTTATGCCGTAGCAACCGGTAAAACCCTGATAGATGGTTATGCTCAGATAAAGACCGGCCGTTTTTTACTGAAAGTGCTGATGCTGTTTATGTTTATCACTCCGCCTCTAATCATGTCATCCGTGCTGGGATTGAGCAGTTCCGTTTTGTTCACAGCTATTCCTGCGATCAGCTTTCGGGTTTGGTGTGTCATCCTTTTTTTAGTCACAATTGGTGTTGTCCTGGGGGGTAAATATAAAAGTATCGAGTTGATATCTAAGTTTTTGGTCTTAATTATCGTTCTGACAGCAAGCCTGGCATTTTTAGTTTCGCCCCCCCAATTGGGAACCATTGCAAGCGGGCTTGTTCCCACCATACCAGCCGTTGCAGGTGTATGGATAGTGATTGTGGCCATCTTGAGAGTTCCGACTGATCCGGCCAGCTCGATTTTTATGTCAGAATGGGCTCTGAAAAAAAGGAAGGACTGGATAAATGAAGATCAGACATCTGGTAAACATGCATTATTGGCTGCTTTGAAAAAATCACTCTTTGATATCAGGCTGGGCATGATCATCTCTTGCTTGGTAGCAGTTATATTTTTGTCCGTGGGTGCTACGGTTTTAAGACCTCGTGGGATAGTCCCGGAAGGAATTGAAATCTCCTTAAAACTATCGGAGATATTCACCCAAACACTTGGGGATTGGGTTTTTCCAGTATTTATGATAGCCCTGTTTGCGGCTTTCTGGGGTGGATATCTGGCAGTAATGGATGGAGTCAAGCGACTGTTTGGAAACCTGGTACAACAGGTGTTTAAGACCAATGACAAAAAAACTCAACAATTAAGTGTTGCCTACATGCTGTTGGTGGCTACATCAGGTCTTCTCATGGCAACTGTTCTTCAAAGACCGATGGTGATGGTCCTGATTGCGGTCTCAATGGGTCTGATTAACTACCCGTTGATATTTGGCTTAAATATTTATTGCGTTACCCGGCAAATCGATAAAGCATTCCGGCCCGGGAAGCTGAATTTGATTGTCGCAACACTCGGCTTTGCCCTTGGTGTCGGTGGTATAGTGCTTTTAATTCTGGTCCGAATTTTAAAAGTCTTCAACTAAGTCTATTATCCAGTTTAAAGATAATGTTTTTTGCCAATACGGAACGGCGGGTGCCCCGGGTGAGAAAAGCCATCGATCCTGTGGGTGACTCAAAGCCCGACTTGGCCTCCCGCAGGGAAGATATTGAAATCCGGATTATGATCACCGACCGGGTGGAACAAGGGGTGGTGTTCATGCCCTTCCATTTTGAAGAAGCCAATGTTAATAAACTGACGAACCCGGTCTATGAACCCGATTGCTAAAATACCTGAACTTAAGGTCTGTGCCGTGAGCCTGACCAAGGTATAGTTTGTAAAAAGGTGGTCCTTGTGTTTCAGATTACAGGGACCGCTTTTTTTTAAGCACCTGTTTCTTTAACCGTCACCCAGAAGAAAATTGATATCCAATAAATTAACAGGCTAACCATAACATAAAAGGAATCTGCAATGCCAAAAATTCTAAATACCATCGGAAGAAAAAATTTCACAATTGTTTTGTTCTCAATTATGATGGTCATATTTCTGGTTCTGGTCAGTATGTTTTTCTTTGACAAAGTCAGACAGACAAGCCGGACAGAGCATGCAGCCTATAAGTATGAACTCAGTACAAAAAATATTTCTTTAGCCTTTGAACGATACGTTCATGGAGAAAACGAGCAACTATTTTTAGAGCTTACCGAAATGTTAAAGCTGTTAACACTCACCGATGGTATTATCGGTGAAATCCATAGACTACTCCAAGAGGGAACTCCCGTTGAAAAGGCTGCTGAAATATACGATTTAAAAACAGGGCGGGGAGCATTTCCAATTAAGAACCTGATACGAGTGGCGTCTCTTATGAACTCATTGGAAGGGACCTCCTTGACCCTTAAGCTGGTCGAAGTCAGCCAGGATGCCAATACGTTAAGCACAACCTGGCAAAAGCTATTTAAACAATATGTTCAAGAAAAAGATCTTGAGATTCGAAAATAGATTGTTGCCCAATTCAGAGGGGGCGAAAATCAACTAAAGGACATCGCTATATCTTTTCATGGAGTTATGGAAAAAATTTCAAATCATTTTTCAGAAAAAATTAAAACCGTATTTATCATAATTTGCAGCGTTTCGATCTGTCTAATCAGCTTGATGTCCTATCTAATCATCCGTTCAATTACAGGCCCCCTGAAACCAACGGTTGAATACGTTAAACTAATTTCTGCTGGAAATTTCAAAGAGACACTTGATATTAAAAGTAGTGACGAACTTGGGGTAATGGTCAACAGTATGAATGTTATGAGCAAAAATTTACGTGCGATAATTCAGGGAATTATCAAAGGTATTGGGCAACTCAACACGTCGACTGTAGAGTTAACAAAAATATCAAAACGGGTTTCCGATGCTGCTGATGATAATGCCCATAAGGCAAATACAGTAACATCAGCTTCAAAAGAGATGAGTTCCAATATGTATGCAGCAGCTAAAAATATGAAGACCTCGGCACAAAATACAAATTCTATTGTTGTGGCGATTGAAGAGATGACCAATACAATTAATGAAATCTCAAAAAACACCGGCGTGGCAAAACCGATCACAGAAAAAGCAGTTGAGAGATCAGCCGTAGCAACGGAGAAAATGAAAAAACTAAATAATGTTGCAGGCACTATCAGTAAGGTCACTGAATCCATTTCAGATATCTCTGAACAGACAAATTTACTCTCATTGAACGCCACCATCGAAGCCGCCAGAGCAGGTGATGCAGGAAAAGGTTTTGCTATTGTTGCCAATGAAATCAAAGAACTTGCAAAACAAACCGAGGTGTTTACAAAGGATATAAAAGGACTCATAAAAAAAAATATCTCCTCAACTTGTGAGTCTGTTGAGGAGATAGATCAAATATCCGTTGTTATAACCGAAATCCGTCATAGTGTGATAACGATTGCTGCAGCAATTGAAGAGCAGTCTATTGCGACCCGAGAGATTGCCCAGAACGTCACAATTGTATCCGATGGGATTGTTGAAGTTAGCCAGAATGTAGAACATAGTTCTTCTGTAGCCGGCGAAATAACCCAATTGATTACAGATGTCTATGCATCCACAGATGATTTGAAAAAAAACAGCAGACTGTCCAAAAACAGTGTGGAAAACTTGTCTCAGTTGGCAACGACACTCAACAAAATGATGGAACAGTTTGTGGTCTAAGAGAGGTTACTTGAAAGACCCATTATCCAATAAACCATGGAACATTACCGAGTTTTTCTGCTATACTCAAAAGACCAAATTTGTGTTTGATGATCTTTTTTTATTATGTTGATCCTCAGTGATGTCCGGTTAGGTACTTGCGTAGCACACCCGGTTCATTTTTCTTGTTTTAAAATGATCACATACCTGCCTGTAGCGCCCAGTATTCGTTTTTTATGCATTGCTGCGACGACCACTGCGGTGAAACGCTGGGCAGACATGGGGGCCTGGATGATGTGACTGCGGTGCCA
>JAFLJU010000095.1 GCA_022712835.1 Desulfobacteraceae bacterium | reverse complement strand
ATAGCAATATTGCCAGGGAATATGGTTCCTCACCGCTGGCACAGGCCGCGCTCCAGAATCTAAGATGCCTGCCGGTCTTTCGCCGTGAGTGGATGAGTTCCGGAAGAATCTGCTTTTCTAGTGCATTAAAAATGTTTTGATTTCTAAAAAAATACGTTTCTCCAATGGTTAGATGACTTGCTATAATCTCAATCAAACTTTTTGTGAGGGGTGAAGAAAGAATCCATTGGATGCACGATTCCGGATTTTTATAATTGAAATCACGGCTGACTGACTTGATGCCTCTTTCAAGATCAGGCCAGCGGTCTTTAGGAAAATCAAGTCCCATATTCGCCGAGATGAACTCGCTGATTCGGAAAAGTGAAGATTTTGAAATTGCCTGATTCATATCCGCCTTTAACGGTTTTGTTTTTACATTACATTGTCCAGAGCGTTCTCTTCATCAAGAGATAAAAATTTATCAAGATCATGTATGAGAATCATGCCGTCTTCAAACTTGACGATACCTTCTATATATTCCATGCAGGGGATAACTTTTTTTGCATCAAAGATTTCATGCTCTGAATGCTCTATGACACCATTTACCCTGTCTACCAGAAGAACGACCGTCCGTCTCATTGTACGTGCAATAATCAATTGATCGGTCAGGTCAATTTCCTTATCAGGAATCCCAAAGCGTTTTCTGATATTCAAGACCGGAATAATCTGGCCCTGCACATCCACCACACCAAGAACACTCTGTGGCGCATCAGGTAGGGGGGTGACTTCAACCGATCTCACCACTCTGTCAACAGAATCAAGAAACAGGGCATACTGCTGATCGGCAAGTGAAAATTTTAAAAGTCGTATAAGGACGCCCATTTTTCTTCCTTTCAATGCACAGTGAACTACTTGAATTATAATCTCTTTTGTATAAGTTTGGCTGGCGATTTATTGGTCCTGGATCTTATCTTTACAGTCAATTGTCGAACCTGCGTCACATGAGCTTTCGTAAAGCTCCGCTGTCTGGTTAGCGATTAATCCTTCTCCATTTTTAATGCTGTTCAAGTACCGGGTAGAATTTGATCTGAATTTTAATATATTTAGTTTAAGATTTCAAAATTGTGATGTCAAGCATTATAGAGATCCAGATAACCAAAATGGGTTAACGCTTCAGGGAATTTGAGCATTTTGGCAGGGCATAGTTACGGGCATATCTTGACGCAAATATAATTGAATCTTTCTTTGCTTTGCACATTAATTATGAATTGCTGGTTGTGCCATGGTGAAACCGATAATGGTGATAATGTTCAGCTGGCGGTTTTGAAATTTTAATGGTAGAATTTGTTATACTGATTTAGTAATTAGTTCATTAAATTAAAAATAGTTCCGGATGTCAATAACCAAACCTAGGGAATCCGGGAAAAATTTGGGAGGGCTTGTGTGTTTAAAAATCCACTTTTAGCGGTTGCCGTTGCGATGACTATCGGGGTGGCTATCTGGGGAATATTCGACACCCCTGGACTTACCAGTTTTGCTGCCAATTATGTTGAGATCGGTTTTCGAAGCCGTGGCTGGTTTATCATGCTGACCGCAAGCATCATGCTCATCTCGAGTATCGCACTTGCTTTTTCAAAATACGGGAAGGTGGTGCTGGGAAAAGAGGGCGAATCGCCTGAATTTTCGACAATCAGTTGGATGGCCATGATGTTTGCGGCGGGCATGGGCGTTGGACTTTTATTTTACGGTGCGGCCGAGCCGATATCCCATTACCTGGCCGTCAGCCGAAGTGGCGTGAACCCTGAAAAAGCTGCCTCCATGGCCATGCTCCTCACCAATTTCCATTGGGGACTCCACGCCTGGGCGATTTACGGTTTGACCGCTCTGGTGATCGCTTATTTTGGATTTTGCCGGGGGACTCCCCAGTTGATCAGTGCGCCACTTATAAGCGTTTTTGGTGACCGGCCATTGCCAAGGCGTATCGGGTGGTTGATGGATCTTCTTTCCATTTATGCCATTGCAATCGGTTTGGCCGGTTCTGTCGCCATGGGTGTGTTCCAGGTTCAGGACGGCGTTGCAGCTCTGTTTAAAATTGATCTGACGGGTATTCGATACTCGCTGATTATTTTCGGTATTTTATTTGCCGTATACATGGTGCCGCTGACAATGGATTTGAGCAAAGGAATGGCGTTGCTTTCAAATATTGCTGTAGGTCTCGCCGTATGCCTGATGGTTTATCTGCTGTTAGTCGGGCCAACGTCTTTTCTAATGAACGGGATTGTAGAGGCCGTTGGGGAGTATTTTACGAAAGTCATCCCCCACGGGTTTATGACGTATGCCTTCTATGATGAGGGTGTCAGAGGCTGGTTCAGTGACTGGTCCTTAAACTACATGGTCTGGTGGCTGGCCTGGGCACCTTTTGTGGGGGTTTTTATCGCCAGAATTTCCCGTGGCCGTACCATTCAAGAGTTCATTGCCGGTGTATTGCTCGCCCCCACGGTTTTCTCGATTTTCTGGTTCGGTATTTTCGGTGGTCTGGCATTTTACCAGGGAGCGGCCTCCAGAATTGATCCGGCAATCGTTGAAACCAATATAAACCAGACAACCTTTATTCTTCTGGAAACACTGCCGCTTTCGACGATTACCATTATTGTGACCATCATCGCTGCCTTTTTGTTTATTGTCACCAGCGTGGTCAGCGCCGCTTATGTGCTCTCCATGTTTTCCGAGGGCGGCTCTCAAAATCCAGCGGTTAAAACAAAATTGATCTGGGGGGGGATTCTCGGGATACTAGGACTTGCCATGATTCTTTCCAACAGCGTGGGTGCCGTGCGCCAGATTATTGCCATGAGTGCAGGACCGTTTGTATTTATTGTTCTGGTGTTGCTGGTCTGCCTGGTAAAGGCACTCAAAGAGGATATAGGTGAAACAGATGGGTAATTTAATTGATACGCTGCTCAACATCGGTGTTTTTATCTTTATCGGCCTGATGCTGTGGCTGTTGTTTAAAAAAGACAAAACATGAGTTCAAAATTCAATTATATAATTTAAAATTGATTGACAGAGCAAGCTCTCAGATAAAGCTGTAACAAAATCCGGTCATCGTTCTGGCTGCCCATGCCCAGAAGGATGACCGGCAAAAATGTCTGGATATCAGTTGCAGTGAATACCTGTCCAAGCCCATAAAAAAAACCAATTTGATCGAAATGCTGGAATTTTGAACCCAGAAGCTGTATTATCCATTTCCGGCAGAAAAGTTGAAGGCAAATCCGTTATCAATGGTCACTCCAACCAATTGGATGTTTTCTTGACTTTCCGAGAAACCCGCCAATACCTCTGCCTGGGTACTGATTCCGCTATCAAGGGAACTCACCCAATAGGCAATCCCCTGGGCATCCCCCCCCCGGCCAAGAACATTCTGATAGAGGGAACCGACAAAATCTTGACTGCTAGGGGCGTTCCCATACAGCTCCTTAAATTCATCACTGGCAATAAAACTTTCGCTGATCTCTCCCAAGGCCATCCCGGTGTCAAGTTGAATGATCCAGTGATTCAAACCCGAATCATCAGGGGTCCGGTCAAAAGCTGCTTTGTAGAGTCGATAGGCCATGCCCGCATTTTCATTTTCTCCGGTGTCCAAGGCAAAATCGGTATCTAAAAAACTCAGCCGTTCAATGTTGACCAGAGAATCCGTCCCCTCTTTGCCTACCTGGTCTATGACAGTATGGCCCTGGCTTGTCTTGGTCAGTGAATAATTTGATCGGATTCCAAAATAGCGTGCCGTATCGATTCCAGGGCTTCCGTTAATGAGATCGTCTCCCCCATTGCCGATAAAAATGTTGTTGGCCTCATTCCCCTGCATATCATCCAAAAACTCAGACCCTGTTGCATTTTCAATATCACCCATGAGCCAATACAAGGTGGTGGGCAGGGTGGATTCATCTTCAGTTTCAATACAGGCATATCCGGTCAGGGTGTCTGTTCGACTGGAAAATTTCATATTCGGCAGTTGAATCTCCCATCCCGCACTGGCCGAAGATGCATCAACCGTATCTTTTCCTGATGCGTCCCAGATGGTTTGAAACTGGTTACAGACCTCCAGAGGATGGGTGTTGTTACCAGAATTGGTCTCAAGATTTTTTCCGTAGATATCCTGCAATGCAAGAATATCCAGGAACATGGGAGTCGAAGGCTTATATGTGGCACCGGATGAATCTTTCACCGGTACATAGGACATTATGGTAAAAAGCTCGCTGTCAAAATTTTCAACTTCCGCCTCTATAAAGGTCGGTCTCCCGGTACCCCCGTCGTCATGGGGATGTCTAAGCCCAAGCCCATGCCCTATTTCGTGCAAAAACAATGACCAGTTCCAACTGCCGGGTTCCGTTGGCCCATTGGATAACATGTCCGCTCCGTTTACAAAAAGATCCCCCGAAGCCCCGGCGTAATCTTCCCACTGAAGATAGGGAAAACCACACTGGGCTGCAGCCCAGCCGGTTTTATCAAAGGTTGTGATGGAAATATCAAAATTGCTTCCCCCTGCATAGGCTTCATGGGGATCTGAAAAAGAGCCAGCATAGTCAAAATCCACATCAATATACTGAGAAATTGTTTCAAATATGCCGCCGAAAACTGCCTTGTAGTAGGCTTGATCGATCCAGCCTTCGCCTGTAAGACCCTGGGACATAGACCAGGTCATGGTTTTATTGGAATCCAGAATCCAATAGGACCCGTTCGTAGTAAGATCAATGGTGTCGTCTGTCTTCGAGAAAAGGGTTGTTGTTGGAATGTTAGCCATTTTTGTATCCTTTCAAAAATTTATAGCATTGTCCGATGTAATTTCCACCGGCTACTTTCTGGCCTTTCAAAGGCCACTTTCAACCGACCAGGTTGTACTAACCCTCGTATCAAGGCAGTCTAATTGTTGAACAATGCTATACACGTTTGTAAGGAAAAATCAAGGAAAACACTTAAATATTCATTCAACCTTACAAATATCAGGTTTAATTATTTAAACGGAAAATCCAGGGATCTGACAGACCCAGCATTTGACAACATGCGGTCCTTGGGCTTTTTAGCCACAAGTCCTGCCTGCTAATGGCGTTCATGGTCCTTACCAAGAAAATATCCCAAAATCCAACTGTAGCCATATATAACTACAGCATCAAAGGTTTCCTGCTATAGGCGTTTTTTTTTACTTAACCCTGATGAATATCAGAGGTTAATATGAACAGACATCCAATAAACCTAAGCACTCCGCCTGCTTCACAAGTAAAATATCAATTGTCTGATTCTTTTCCATATTTAGAAAACTTCAATGATACCGTTATAAACGGAAGAGAGCCGGACCAGGCGTTTTTAATTTTGGACTATCATGGGATTTTAAAAAAACAGGATTTTTCTTACCCCAAAGGGTCTGATGAATTCAGAAAATTGATCATCTCGTCCACATATTCCGGTTGGAAACGCCCACCTCTGTGGTGAGAAAGAATCTCGGGCAGACAACTCAAAAATGCTTCGACAACTGTTGTATCAAAGTGGCTGCCAGCATCCTTTTTAAGAATTGAGATCACTTTAGTCAAAGGCATAATG
>JAFLJU010000603.1 GCA_022712835.1 Desulfobacteraceae bacterium | reverse complement strand
GTTCCTTCTGCCCAGGGTCGACGCGATTTCGTCAGGGTCATGCTTGAAAAGGAGCAACTGGAAAATTACGAGGGTCAAATGATGGCCCGCCCGGTTTTGGGAAAATCAGGGTTGATTCGGACCATGATCCACGCAGACGGGCTGCTTGAAATTGGGGAGCATGTGGAAGGTCTGGAAAAAGGGACTCTGGTTGATATTATCCTCTTATAGAGGACCCTTATAGAAGACCCATATAAAAGACTCGGCCCAATTGTGGCCAGATGGTATGGCCCTTTTATTTATCAATTTAGTTAAGAAGCGTAAAGAGCTACAATGAATTCAAAACGAAATGTTTACCTGGATATGAAGAGTATTGAAGAGGCAAAATCTTGCCTTTTTGATCATTTTAGCACCTATACCACCGAGGTTGAAACCATTGATGTGGTAAATGCCAAGAGTCGGGTATTGGCAAAACCGGCAATTGCCCTCCTCTCTTCTCCCAATTTTCATGCCGCTGCCATGGACGGTATTGCCGTGGATGCCCAAATTACTTTTGGGGCCAGTGAAGAAGAGCCGAAAACACTTATTCCTTTCGAAAATGGATTTTGGGTGAATACCGGTCATGCCATGCCGGTGGATACCAATGCCGTTATCATGATTGAGCATTTAAATATTTTGGACGACACCCGGGTTGAAATTGAAGCCCCTGTGTTTCCCTGGCAGCATGTCCGGAAAATGGGAGAGGATATTGTGGCCACCAAGCTGTTGTTTGCCCGGGGGCATAAGGTTAATTCCTACTCCCTGGGGGCCCTGCTTTCCGGTGGTATTTTTCAGGTGGAGGTGTACAAACAGCCCAGGGTGGTGATCATCCCCACGGGTTCTGAACTCAAGCAATGGCAGGATATCCTTCCCGGTCAGATGAAATCAGGAGAGGTGGTGGAGTCTAACTCCACGGTTCTGGGCGGTCTTTGCCAGGACCATGGTGCTCTGTTTGACATTCATCCCATGCTGAAAGATGATCTTACTTCCATACAGGATGCAGTTTCTGCAGCGGCTTCTGGCCCATACGATATGGTCTGCATCATTGGCGGTTCCTCTGCCGGATCCGAAGATTTCGCAAGGCCGGTCATCTCTTCCCTTGGCCAGGTTTATGTCCACGGAGTGACCATGATGCCGGGAAAACCGGTCTTGTTTGGAAAGGTGGGGCAGGTACCGGTGTTTGGGATTCCCGGCTATCCTGTCGCCGCCATTGTGGCCTTTGAACAGTTTGCCGGTCCCCTGCTGCTCCATATGCAGCAATTACCGGAAACGCCCCTTCAGACAGCTCTGGTAAGCCCTGCCAGAAAAATTGCCTCCAAGCTGGGCCAGGATGAGTTTTTAAGGGTTAAAATTGGTTCCGTTGACGGGCAACTGATCGCCTCCCAGCTTCCCCGGGGTTCGGGCAGCATCACCACCCTGACTGAAGCCGACGGGGTGATTCGGATTCCGAGGCATATTGAGGGAATCTCTCAAGGAGAAAAGGTGAATGCTCATTTGCTGCGGCCTTTGTCGGCCATAGAAAATACCCTGGTCATCATCGGTTCCCATGATAATACCCTGGATCTTCTGGGGGATCAGATCCGGCAGAAAAAGTTTGATGTTAATATCTCCTCCAGTCATGTGGGAAGTATGGGGGGATTGATGGCCCTTAAAAAAGGGGGGTGCCATATGGCCGGGGCTCACCTGCTGGACCCGCTTGACGGCAGCTATAACCTTTCCTATGTCAAAAAATACCTGCCCGACCACAAGGTTCGGATTGTCAACCTGGTTATGCGGGAACAGGGTCTAATTGTCCCCAGGGGAAATCCTGCAAACATTCAATCCATTCAGGACCTGAAATCAGGCACCTTTCGGTTTATCAACCGGCAGCCTGGATCAGGTACCCGAATTTTGTTTGATTATAAGTTGAAACAGTTGGGAATAAATGTTGGCGATATTTTGGGGTATGAAAATGATGAGTATACCCATATGTCCGTGGCCGTGGCCGTGCTATCCGGCAGAGCCCATGCTGGCCTGGGAATTAAAGCCGCCGCCAATGCCCTTGGCCTTGATTTCATCCCCATTATCACGGAGTCCTATGACTTGATTATTCCGGAACAATTCTTTGAGTCCCCAAAGGTTCAGGTACTTTTAGATACCATTGCCACAGATGCGTTTAAGGAGAGGGTGCTTGCTCTTGGTGGATATGGTGTGGAAAAAACAGGTCAGATTCTCTATTAACCGAGGCCGGAGTTTCATATAAAACGATTACAATAATAAAAAAGGCATCAAAGAGTTTTTCTTTGATGCCTTTTTTTATTGTCTATCTGATCTTATTCTCAATTTGATCTTATGTCTTGTCTTATGGTTCGATCTTGCCCGGGAAAGAGTAAATTTTCCCGGACAAGTTTTAAAGATCAATTGTAATTAAGATCAATAGGGGTGTAGCTCAACCCGTCTGTTCAAGGAACGTCCAAACGTTGTTCCATTCAGTGCCACTGGTGATTTGAATCCAAAACCAGTTGTGGCCAGTCTGTTTCTCGCAATTCCTCTTTCAACCAGGTAAGCGGCAACGGAATTGGATCTTCTCATGGATAGATCCATGTTATAGGCTTCGGTTCCAACATTGTCGGTATGGCCCTGGAGTTCGACACTCATGGTCGGATTTTTCTCCATTATACCAACGATTGCATCAAGACGGGGATAACCTTCGGGTTTGATTTCGGCTTTGTCAAAATCAAACAGGAGGTTGTCAAGAGTCCAACAACCAACCGCATTTACTTTGGCACCGGCAGGAGTTCCAGGACATTGGTCTTCGTCGTCATAAACGCCGTCACCGTCACTGTCTATTCTCGCTACGGCTGTCTTTTTTGCGAGAAATACTTTTTCTACAAAGTTGGCAATCCCGTCACCATTCATAAGATCGTCGGCATTTGAGAAAAATCCACACGCTCCAATGTTGGATACTTCCTGGAGAAAGGCTTTTCCTTCAGGAGCATCGCCCACCTGGATGGGATAGAAGCAGATGGATGATCCGAATTTGTCTTTCAGTGCCTGTACCATGGGGATTTTCTTTTCCATGTCCATGCCGTCACTGATGATGATCACGACATTACGGGTGCCGGAAAGACCTTCAAGATCTGTTCCCACTGCATCCAGGGCGGTTCCAAGAGGGCTCCATCCGCCAGGTTTTGATATTTTATCAAGGGTGCCCTTGGCATTGGCAGTGGAGTATGTTTCCATGCCGTAGAGCAGTTCGGTCAGGTGTTTTGAAACCTTAGGATCATGGCCGAAACTTCTCACGCCAGCTGTCTGGCCCATTTCCGGGATGGTCAGGTTCAACCGATAGCCAAGCTCTTTGGCGATGTCAAATTTGGGGGTTCCTTTGTAAGGATGTCTCATGGAACTGGAGGCATCAAATACAACAATAAAGTTATCCACCTTTGAATCGTACATTTGGGTGTCAAATTGTGTGGCCGCATATGAAGGCGTTTGTGCGGGTTCTTTTACTGCGCATCCGAATAGAAAAAGGAAGGCAATTATTGACAATAAACTTTGTACCAATAATTTCTTATTCATCATTTTCTCCTTTTGACTTAAACATGTTTTGGGTAATGTAATTGTAAGAATACTTAAAAAGTTTTGAAACGAGAATTCCTATACTTCTATTCTTAATACATGAAATGAAAAATGAAATCAACTATTCTTTTACTGATTTTTGGCCAATTTATTTTTCAGTGCAATGGTAAATTTTTGAAGCGTATTGGGCTTTTTGATATATTGATCGGCACTGAGTTGTATCGCTTTTCACTCCCCTGTGTTTTAGTAAAACCGCTGGAAGTCGTCAGGGCTTTATAGCTTGTCCCTTGTCCCGGGAAAGTAGATTTCAAAGGTAGTGCCTTTTCCTTTTTCACTAAAGATTTCAATATACCCTCCATGATCCTTGACTGCATTCCAAACCACCAAAAGGCCTAATCCCGTGCCGTTCCTTCCCATTTGTCTCTTTGTGTAAAAGGGTTCAAACATTCTCTTGATATCCTCCTGACTGATCTCTTCTGCGTCATCGGTCACCCGCAATACCACATATTCGCCCGAGGCATTTTCAAAAATCCCACCCGGGGAGATGTCCACAGAGCGGTTAAATGTCTCAACCATGACTTGTCCGCTGTTCTGTACTGCCTCGGCAGCATTGATGACAAGGTTCATTACCATCTTGGAAATATGGGATTCAGATCCATTCAGGTTTAACAGATCGGGGTCTGATTTGATTTTAAAATCGATGTCCGGAAAGTTTTTTATAAGGCGTTGATGGACGGAGCTGTTATGGTAGTCTTGGATTGCCTGGTTCAGGTTTATAACGCGGGTCTGTTTAATCCCCCGCCGGGTAAGGCTTAACAGATCCTGGACAATATCCGCCGCCTTAAGTCCGGTATCGTGTATGAAGGAAATGGGTTCCATAAGGGGGCTGTTTTTTTCCATCTGTAACAATAGTAATTCCGGATAGGAGACAAGGCCTGCGAGAATATTGTTTAAATCATGGGCCACTCCACCGGCGATAATCCCGATCAATTCCATTTCCTTTGCCTGGTCCAGTTTTTCCGATAGTTCTCGAACCATTGTCTTTTGAGCTTCCAGCATCTTGTTTCCCTGGGACAGTCGTTCTTCTTCAAGCCCCAGGGCTGCGGCTATGGTTTTCATACAGGTGGCGTCATCCTGGGTAAAGGACCGGGGGGTGTTGTCAATTACCCAAAGGGTTCCCAGGGGGGTTTGTTTGAACAAAACAGGGGTCCCGATGCATGCCTTGATCTTAAGCTTTTTCACCAGGGGATCTGTCTGGCTATCCTGGGGGGGAATGCAGGATAGAACATGATGGGTCTCCTCATCAAAGGTGGTTTTGAAAAGGGTGCTAGCCAGAATACTTTCAACCCTTAGGTCTTGGGGAAGATCGGGGCTTGTGTGGATGGGGGGGCAGCCCTTTTGGGCGCAGATGGGAATAAAAAAAGCGAAAATCCCATCCATAATTAATAGCGCCTGCTCTAGGATGAGGGTGATGTTTTGGGGGTAATCGGTTCCCAACAACTGAAAGATATGGGCTGCTCTGGCCGATTTCTCACCGATGTTGGAAGGATTGAATTTCTTTCCCTGTATTTTTATTTTGTCTGTCCCCATTTTGTCTATCCCCATAGAAAGCATATGGTTTTTTTAGTGTGAAACCCCCCTAAGTTCAAGTCTTTTTTTAAAATCTTGCAATTTAAGTGCAGGAATTATATACGATTGCTTGACTTGATTGGGTGTAAAATTTAAGTTTATACTGGCCGTAAACAATAAAGATAATTGGCAGAATATGGAAATATATCAGGGGATCATACTGGGGATTCTTCAAGGGTTGACTGAGTTTTTGCCGGTAAGCAGCTCCGGGCATCTGGTATTGGGTCAGATTTATTTTAACATTACCGAATTTGTATTGATATTTGATATCAGCGTCCATCTGGGTACCTTGTTAGCGGTATTGGTGGTCTATTTTTCTGACATAAAATTGATGATGGTATCCATCTTTGGGTTTCTGGGAAACCTTGTCAGCCATAAACCGGTTGGCCCCCTTTTAAAAACCGATGAAAATTTGAAGTTGGCCGGGTTTATCATTATGGGTTCTATCCCCACTGCATTGATCGGCCTTGTGTTGAAAAATTTTGAGCAGGTGTTGTTTTCTTCGGATATCTTGGTGGGGTGCATGCTGATACTCACCGGTAGTATTTTGTGGTTTTCCAGACGCTATTATTGCAATGGGGCGCCTGGTGGTAATTTAAGTGGTAATTCAGGGGATAACCCCGGCAAATTGGATATCAAGCGGGCCCTTTTTATCGGAATTGTACAGGGATTGGCCGTAATTCCAGGTATTTCCCGGTCCGGTAGCACCATTGTTGCGGGTATGGTTGCGGGACTGGACCGAGATAAGGCCGCTAGGTTTTCTTTTCTTTTGTCGATTCCCGCTGTTGGGGGAGCTTTGATTTTGGGGGCTAAGGATGCCATGGAAACCGATTTTGTGATGAATCCCGCCATTATTTATGGGACAATCGCTTCCTTTGTTGTTGGTTTGATCGCATTGAAACTATTATTAAAATTGGTGCATAGTGGTAAATTCCATCTCTTTGCGCCCTATTGCTGGCTGGTAGGTATGCTGGTATTGTTATCAAAAATTTTTTAAATAACTATAATTAGAAAGGAGGGTCTATGAATCCAGGGATCTTCAGAGAATATGACATTCGGGGCATTGCAGGCGAGGATATCTGTGAACAGGATGTCGTGGATATTGGAAAAGCCTATGGGTCTCTGTTAAGGGATCAGGGTAGAAAAAAAATATCCGTTGGACGGGATTGCAGAATAACATCGGATCGATTTTCCCAATTGTTTATCCAGGGGATTGTTTCCACGGGCTGTGATGTGGTGGACATCGGAACCTGCCCCACCCCTGTGCTGTATTATTCCATCCATCACCTGGAACTGGATGGCGGCGCCATGGTCACTGCCAGTCACAACCCCCCGGAATACAACGGGTTCAAGTTGATGAGCGGGCATAATTCCATTCACAGTCAGGGCCTCCAGGATCTCTTGCAGATCATTGAACAAAAGGCCTATGTGACAGGCGAGGGCCAGGAAACCAAGGCGGATGTAACAACGCCCTATATGGCATATTTGAAGGAAAATATTTCCCTCACTCAAAAAATTAGAATCGGTATTGATGCCGGAAACGGTACCGGCGGCATTACAGCAGTGCCCGTGTTAAATGATTTGGGGTGTGAGGTCCACGATATTTTCTGTGACCTGGACGGAACGTTTCCCAACCATGAGGCAGATCCCACCCAGAAGAAGAACCTGAAGGATCTCATCGCTTTGGTCAAGGATAAGGGGTTGGATTTGGGGGTCGGGTATGACGGAGATGCCGACAGAATCGGAGTGGTGGACAAAAACGGAACGGTGATCTACGGAGATCAGCTCATGGTGATTTATGCCAGGGAAATTCTCAAAAGAAAACCCGGAGCCACTTTTATCTCGGAAGTAAAATGTTCCATGGTTATGTATGATGATATCCGGAAACACGGCGGAAATGCCATCATGTGGCGGACCGGCCATTCTTTGATCAAGAAAAAGATGAAAGAGGAAAATGCGGAACTTGCCGGGGAGATGAGCGGGCACATGTTTTTCAAGGACCGGTATTTCGGGTTTGATGATGCACTCTATGCCACCTGCCGGTTGCTGGAAATCATGGCAGACACGGGCAACGGCGTGGATGAATTGATAGCCGATCTTCCGACGACCTTTACCACCCCGGAGCTTCGGGTGGAGTGTTCCGATGCCATCAAATTCACGGTGGTGGACAAGATTGTGGCCCATTACAAGGCAATCCCAGGCCAGAAAGTGATCGATATTGATGGGTTGCGGGCGGTGTATGATGACGGGTGGGGGCTTGTCCGGGCATCCAATACCCAGCCAGCCCTGGTGTTGCGGTTTGAATCTTTGACCGAAAAACGATTGGATGAGATCCGACAGGAAATTGAGTCCACCCTGAAACAGATCATCGCTGCAACTTAAATAGTATTGGCAATATAAAAAATGGTTCAAATACATAAATAAACAAAATAATAGGAATAAAATGGAGGAGATAAATTAAATCGGCTAAACCTAGGGACGTGTTTCTAGGCATTTGTCGGTTAAATTTTTGTTTATATGCAGTTATCCTTACAGCAGCAAAATGCAGTTGATCACACAGGTTCTCCGGCCCTGGTAGTCTCAGGTGCAGGGTCCGGCAAGACCCGGACCCTGACGGCACAATTTTCACCGCTGGTCAACACGGGCCACGACCCCAAACGGATTCTGGCCATCACCTTTACCAACAAGGCTGCACAGGAAATGAAGGCCCGGCTCATTGAGATGACAGGGCTTGCCCCGGCGAGCTTTGAATGGGTTCGCACCTATCATTCTGCCTGTCTCATGATTTTAAAAAAGCATTGTGAGATCATGGGGTATACGCGTCCTGTTCAGGTGTTTACCGTGTACCAGCAGGACAAGCTTGTCAAAGAGCTGTGTGTGAAGAATAATATT
>JAFLJU010000627.1 GCA_022712835.1 Desulfobacteraceae bacterium | reverse complement strand
TACAACTTCTTTCATGATAAGGTCTCCATTCATATTGATTTTTTTTTGATTAACAGCTACTTTTTAGCTATATTAATTAAGGTCCATAACAAACAGACCGACAAAAAACAAGGAATTATCCATGTGTTTACTTCTCTTTGGGGTTAAAGCATCCACTTCATTCCCCCTTATACTGGCGGCCAACCGAGATGAATTTTATCAAAGACCCACGGCCGCCATGGATTTTTGGCAGGAAAATCCCTCCATACTGGCAGGTAAAGACATGGAACACGGCGGCACCTGGTTCGGAATCAATACCAAGGGCAGATTCGCGGCACTGACCAATTACCGTGACCTTTCCACGCTCAGGCAAAATGCTCCTTCCCGGGGGAATATCATCGTAAATTTCCTTGAATCTGACCACAACATGCTTGACGACCTTAAAATACTAAGGGAAAAAGCCTCCTGCTACAATGGATTTAACCTTCTTGTGGGAAATGGTCACCATCTGTATCATTTTTCAAACCAGAATCAAAAGATCACCCCTGTTCCCCCGGGGGTCCACGGGTTGAGCAACCACTTTTTGAATACACCCTGGCCCAAGGTGGCCACCGGGAAAAAAGCACTTGCCCGGGCAATCCATGCCGATAACCTGACCCCTGAAACCCTGTTTGACCTGTTGTCTGATTCCTCCCACCCCCCGGATCACCTGCTGCCCGATACCGGTGTCGGACTTGAATGGGAACAACTTTTATCCCCAATGTTCATCAAAAGTCCCTCCTACGGCACTCGCTCCTCCGTTGTTATGTGCATCACCTCCCAGGGAGAAATTCAGGTGACTGAGAGAACCTATTTTCAAGATAAAATCCCCAGGACCCCCTCCCACAAAGATCGGTATTTTTCTTTTTTCCCCTGAATATTGACAAACCGGGCATCTTGACGCAAAGATAGGGGGACAAAGATCCCCCCAGATACTATTTGGATACTATTGGAAAAGGATTACGATGAAAAAGAATGTTGTTGTTGCAGGGTGGGGCCAGGTTACACAGCCCAAAAAGTTACAAACACCGGCGCAAGACCCCATGGGACTGATGGTCCAGGCATCCCAGAACGCTGCTTTAAAGCTAACAGACCCGAAAGCATTGGCCCGGGTGGATGGTATCATGGTGGTAAAAAGTCTCAGTGCATTTTTTCCGGCACCCCCAGCGCAACTTGCAGCAAAATTAGGCGCATCCCCAAAATTCAATTATGTTTCAAAAATAGGGGGAAACTCTCCCCAGACACTTGTCAACAAAGCCGCAGCAATGATTGCCCGGGGGGAGTTGGACTCGATTTTGGTGGTGGGGGCAGAAGCCTATGTTCTAAGAGGAGAAACCATACAAAACGAGGAAAGCGCACTTTTAAGAGGAATCCCCAAGGACTATACCGGTGATGATGCCTCGGGAACCACCGGGCTTGAAAATTCATACGGGATTGAACACCCCATGCAGGGATTCCCATTATTTGAAACAGCCCTCTGGGCAGCGTCCGGATTAGACATTACCGCCTATTTAAACAAGGTGGGAAACCTGTGGGCAGGCTTCAGTCAGGTGGCAGCCTCCCACCCCCATTCCTGGAGCAAAAAAACCAGAACACCCGAAGAAATTGTCACCCAGTCTCCCCACAATCGGCCCATCGCCTTTCCCTATACAAAATTTATGAACTCCTTTGTCACGGTGGACCAGGGGGCCGCCGTTATTCTGATGTCTGAAGAGGCCGCAAAAAAACACCACCGCCCTAACCGACAGACCGTCTATTTTCTGGGGGGTGGGTATGCCGAGGACCGCCAACGATTTATGATCGAAAAATCAGATTTTACGGTGAGCCCGCCTCTGGAAGCCGCGGTGAAAAAAGCCCTGGATCGCTCGGGGCTTGAACTTTCAGACATGGATTGTTTTGATCTATATTCCTGTTTTCCCTGTGCCGTCTCCATTGCCAGAAAGATGTTAAACCTTGGCGAAGAAGACCCAAGACCCCTCACCCTCACCGGCGGTTTGGGTTTTTTCGGGGGCCCTGGAAACAACTACAATCTCCACGCCATTGCCACCCTGGCCGAAATGATCGCACAAGGGAAGAAAAAAACCGGTTTGGTAACCGCCCTGGGATGGTTCATGCACAAACACGCAGCCGGTATATACTCCAGCATTCCCCCCACAAAACCGCTTACAACCATTGATGTTGAAGATCAGAAAAACTACCTGGCAGGCCCCCTCCCCTTAAAAATTGACGAACAGCCAACCGGGAGCGGCACCATTGAAACATATACCATTGTCCATACCAGGGACCACTTGCCTGCCTACGCCGTCCTCTATGGCAGGACAGCCAAAGGTAAGCGTTTCATTGCCAGAACCTTGTCCGACCCTGATATATTCAAACAATTATCCTCCCAGAACATGGTGGGAGAATCGGTGACGCTCCGATTTGATCAAAAACAAAATATGACCATTGCCCTGTTTTAATTCCCAACGGACCCGTTTAAAGAGTCTCCAAAAAAGGTTACAAGGAAATCCAAGACAGACGAATCGCCCCATAAAGAGAGTATTTAAATGAAGCGGTGCACCTCCTGCGGACAAATTATTGCCCAAAGCATTACCACCTGCCCGGCATGCGGCAGCCTTCTGGTGGAAGGGATGAGGTTCATTGATGAATATCGCATCATAAATATCATCCATGAAGGCCGCTCTTCCCTTGTGTGCAAGGCGGTTAAAGAAAATGGGGTTAAGCCGGTCACCATACGGCTATTCACGGATCAATCCGGGGTCAATGAGGATATTGCCCTACGACTTAAAACAGAAATTACGAAGTTGGCCAAACTGCCCCCGGATCTCTTTGTCCAGCATTATGCCATCAAAAAAAGCGATACGGGGCACTGGTACCGAATCAGTGAATGGGTGGAGGCAGACAATTGGGGCAATATTTTTGTTTCCGGTATTTTAAAGGATCAACGGCAGATGGTGACGCTGTTTTCTAATATTGCATCGGCCCTGGAAACGCTTCATGCCCATGACCACTTCATGCCCTATCTCATTCTTGACGACATCTTAATTCCCAAGGACAACACCCGAAACCTGGCTGTAAAAATCAATTACAAATTATCCCGGTTTTTAAATCCCCGGGCCACCCACCATGGTCCCATGCTCAAAAAATTATTGACCTGTCACCCGGATATGGTCAATGAACGGGCCATTGATTCCAGGACCGAAATCTGGTCCCTGGGCAAACTTTTCATTGAACTGATGACCGCCGACCTCAACCTTGTTAAGTTTTCATCCCAGGTGGGCAAGATTAAAGGGCTTGATCCGGATTTGAGGATTTTGATAAGGGTGATGCTATCCGATGACCCGGATCAAAGGCCCCAAACCATGGCAACGGTTGTGTCTTCCCTTTACCGGATTTTAGACCAGTTGCCCCACAAATCTGTTTTTCCCCTGCCCCCCCACCCAAAACCCAGGCTCAAAATGCGAAACTGGTTTAGACGGATGGTACTCCTGCTGCTTTTAATCCTTGCGGGGATTCTTGCCGTGAATACGGGTTCCCGTATTTTTATGGAAACCCGCCAGGACAACAAAGAGATTGTCTTTTCCGATTTTATTGAAACCTATACCGATTCCATTGGGTTTTTAATGGTTGAATATTGGCTCACCGATTCAACAAAGGTAGTCTATAAAAACAAGGTGGAAGGGACCGCTTTTCTGATGGACAAACAGGGATATATTTTGACCAACCGCCATGTGGCCTGTCCCTGGCTGGAAGATCCGGCACTTTTTCAATTGTACCACCAATACAAGCAGATGGGAACAACGCTTGAATTTAACCATCGCATGTTTCTCTGGTTTGAGGGGGAGAAAGCCTTTAACCGCCTGCCGGACCTTAAAAGAAGCCTTGAACTATCCGATGCCTATTATCTGGATTCGGCATTCCGATCCGACGGGAAAAATAATCTGCGGATTGTGGGAGTACCCAGGGCATCTAGCAAAACTGGCGAAAGGATTAATTCTCCTTTTAAACATGATTTTGCCGTACTAAAGATAGATAATGTTCCTGAAAATCTCATCCCTCTGCCCCTGGAACCGGACCTGGATGCCGCCCAGATAAAACGACTGTCCCCTGTAATCATCCTTGGATTTCCCTTTGGACACAGGACCCAGAACGATCATATCAACGCCAGTATCACAAGGGGACATGTCCGGCGGAGTACCAAAGAAATCATCCAGGTGGATTCCTCCATTTACAAGGGGAACAGCGGTGGACCTGCGGTCAATGCCAAAGGTCATGTCATCGGGATTGCATCGGGGGTGGTGACGGATCAATCCGCAAGCCAGACGCCCATGAATATGCCCCTGTCTGACTTTGGACTGATTCTGCCCATTTCAAGGCCAGCAAGCTTTGTAAAAGATCTAAAAGCAGGCCATAAAAAATGGGACGGCAAACTGGATTTTTCCCTAGACATTAAACTGACCCAGGTCATTGATATTGCCCTGAAACATCAATACAAACAAGCCGCCGCCCTCACCGACACCCTGCTTGAAACCAGCAAGGATCCCGCATTATTCTATACAGGGGCCATGTTCCACTTTTGCAGCAATAATCTTGACACAAGCCGAAAACTGTTCGCCCAACTGATTTCCATTGACCCGACCAACACCAATGCAAGGCTTATGCTTTATATCATCGACTGGATCACGGGTCAGAAAACCAGTCAGGGCCTGACAAGTCAGTTGTTTACCATGAACTGGCAACACCCGGATGAATTTTCAGGATATCTGGCAAGGGTGTTGGACAAAAGATTAGAAATGGATCCAGGAAAGGTTGATTTTGAAAATGATGCTCAAAAAGCCTGGCGGCTGTTTATCCAGGGCCTTATGAAAGAAGAGGCAAACCAGATAGACCCAGGCTTACAATGTTACAAAGATGCGGTTTTGACCGCTGCAGCCAACGACTACTTGTATTTTTTAGCCTTTGCAAGATTTGAGGATCTTCTAGAAAAACAGATTGTTGGTGCAAAAGACACTCCCAAAACCCAAGCAAGATACCAGGCCCGGAAAATCCAATTCCGAAAACAGGCCGATGAAAACAGAGAAAAAACAAAAGCAAAATATGCGATAGCCGCCACCCTGATCCACCGATTTGCATCCCCTAAAACGGATAATGAAGAAAAAACCACTACCTACAACGCCCTCTTGGCGCTGGTACCGGACAATCGGAGCATCATGGGCCAGATTGCCTTTTTCCATGCCATGAACGCTGAATGGGAAAAAACGGTGGAATTTATTGATCTATTTTCGGCCCTACCCTCCCGGGAGACGGCCATGGGTCTGAGCCTGGGGCTTTTAAAGGGTGAAATTCTTAAGATAACCGACTCCCAAGAAGTGGCAAAGGCATACCTCTCCGACTTCCAATCCCGGATCAAGGACCCCTGGTACAAAATTATCAGCAAGCACCTGTCCCGGGGAACCCCGGACCAAACCATAGTAAAACTGACCGGTAAAGATCCTGAAAAACTGATCACCCTTCATACGGCCTTAGGATTTTGGGCGGAAGGAGAGGGAGACAAAGAAACCGCAGCACACCATTACAGGGAAGCCTTGAGTACCTATCTGGACGACTGGAATGAATACGATTTTGCCCTTTCCCGGATGATCCACTTAAGAACCCCTTCCGGGAAATAGTTATCACCTTCTGACAGATTGTATCCCAGGATTTTTAAAATTTTATTTTTTCTGGTCGTTTTTTTTCAATTCAAGCCACGCCTCAAGACGCTGCTTCACGATTTTTTCATATCCCCTTTGGGTGGGAAAATAAAACCGCGCCTCTTCCATGTTAGAAGGCAGATAAGATTGGGGCACAAACCCGTCCTTATGGTCGTGGGCGTATAGATACCCTTTGCCATAGGACATCTGTTTCATCAAAGAGGTGGGGGCATTGCGGATGTGAAGGGGAACCGGTTGGTATCCGGTGGTGGCCACCAACTGCTTTACCGCTTTATGGGCGACATAAACCGCATTACTCTTGGGAGCCGTGGCAAGATATACCGCGGCCTGGAACAAAGACCCGTCCCCTTCGGGATGGCCCAGTATCCGAAAAGACTCGCTGGCATTCAAGGCCATGGTCAATGCACCGGGATCTGCCAGGCCAATATCCTCGGTTGCAAACCGGATC